>NZ_JAEMED010000060.1 GCF_016458205.1 Streptococcus sp. 121
TTTTGTTTTCGTTCGTTTGAGCCGAACTATTCTACTGATTGCGTCCCGTTTAAGGAACTCTCCCTTCAGGACTTTATTAGTATACAACATGATGTTGGTCTTTGCAAGGGGAAAGTTTCATTTTTTTAATAAAAAAGAGCATCCCCATTGAATGCTCTTAATTCACTTGATTACGATAGCTCTGTAGTTCTTTCTCATTTCCCCATACAAAGTGACCGGGAGTGATTTCTTCCATTTTTGGTTTATCTTCCGAATAATCATGTATAGAGGGATCATAAACTTTAAGAACTTTCTTGCGTTCTAGAAGTGGATCTGGGATTGGAACTGCAGATAGCAATGATTGTGTATAGGGATGAAGTGGGCGACTAAATAGTTCCTCAGTTTCAGCTACTTCAACAATAACACCTTTATAAATAACTGCAATTCGGTCTGAAATGAATCGAACAACTGATAGATCATGGGCAATAAATAGATAGGTTAGACCTAGTTCACGCTGGAATTTCTTTAATAGATTAAGAACCTGTGCCCGAACCGATACATCTAGAGCTGATATTGGTTCATCTGCGATTACAAAATCTGGCTGCATTACTAGAGCCCGAGCAATCCCAATCCGCTGTCTTTGTCCACCAGAAAATTCGTGTGGATAGCGAGTCAAATGCTCTGCAAGAAGACCTACAGACTCTACCATTTCACGAACTTTACGCTGCCTATCTTCTTCATTCTCAAATAAATTGAAATTGTATAACCCCTCCGAAATGATATAGTCCACGGTTGCACGCTCATTCAAACTCGCAGCTGGGTCTTGGAAAATCATTTGAATTTTACGAATCAATTCTTTTTCTTCTTCACTGGTCTTTTTCCCATTAATTCGCTTACCGTCAAAGAAGATATCACCACCACTTGTCTCATTTAGACCAATAATGGCACGCCCTATCGTCGTTTTCCCACTACCTGACTCTCCCACTAGTGAGAAAGTTTCTCCTCTGTTAATGAAAAAGTTAGCATTTTGCACAGCTACAAATTTTTTGCCTCCTTCTCCAAAGGAAATCTCTAAATCTTTCACTTCAATAAGTTTATCAGTCAATTAGCTATCTCCTTCCATAAAATCAGCAAAAGTCATCTTTTCTCGAATCTTTTCATGCAAATTTTGAATAACCTCTGGCTTTTCCACACGAGGTGCCATTTCATGCAAAAGCCAGGTTTGAGCCCAATGGGTCTCAGAAACGTAAAATGTCGGGGCTTTTTCTTCAAAATCAATTGCCATAGCATAGTCAGAACGAAGTGCGAACGAGTCACCTTTAATCTCAGTGTAAAGTGATGGCGGCGTACCTGGAATTGAGAAGAGTTCTCCGTCTTCACCAGCTAATTGGGGTAGACTAGAAAGCAAACTCCATGTGTAAGGATGTCTAGGGTCGTAGAAAATCTCTTCCACGGTTCCATATTCGATAATCTCTCCTGCATACATGACAGCTACTTTATCAGCTATACTTGCTACCACACCTAAATCATGGGTAATAAAGATAATCGTAAATCCGTATTCATTTTTTAAGTCTTTTAACAAGTCTATGATTTGGGCCTGTATGGTTACGTCTAAAGCTGTGGTAGGCTCATCACAGATGAGGATATCTGGTTTACATGCTAGGGCAATTGCAATCACAATCCGTTGACGCATTCCTCCGGAGTATTGGAAAGGATACTCCGAAAAACGTCTTTCTGGATCCGGGATACCAACTTTATCCATGTAGTCAATCGCCATTTCCTTAGCTTCTTTTGCATCCTTCCCTTGATGCTTAATAATAACTTCAGTAATTTGACTACCGATCGTTTTAATCGGATCAAGACTTGTCATCGGATCTTGAAAAATTGTCGCAATCTTTTTGCCTCGAATTTCTGCCCATTCTTGATTTGTTCTCAGTTTGGTCAAATCCTGCCCTCTATATTCAATAGAGCCTTGGGCAAGGCGACCATTATCTTCCAGCATACCTGTAAATGTTTTAGTTAAAACAGATTTACCACTTCCAGATTCACCAACTAATGCTAAAACGTCACCTTCAAGCAACTCTAAAGATACACCCCGGATGGCGGTCAAGATCCGATCACGGACCTCAAACTCAACGACTACATCCTGAGCATTTAAAATAATATTTTTTTCTGACATAATCGCTCCTATCTATGAGTTCTTGGATCACTTGCATCCGCCAAATTCTGTCCCACAATGTAGAAAGACAATGAAACTAAAATCAACACTGTCAATGGAATCCAAAAGAGGTAAGCATTAGTAGTAACATTTTGAGAATAGGTTGATATTAACCGGCCTAAACTTGGCACTGTTGCTGGCAGACCGATTCCAAAGAAAGATAGGAAAGCTTCATAAGAAATGTAGGAAGGTAACTGAGCTGCAGCCATTGTTACAATAACCGATACCAACTGTGGTAAAAGGTTACGGACAATTATCTTACGTGATGGTGTCCCAAGTGTTCGACTTGCTAAATTATATTCCAAATCACGGTAGCGTAAAATTTGTACCCGTATAGTGTAAGCTACACTGACCCATGACGTTACAGTCATAGCAAAAATCAAATTCCAGAAGCCAGAACCAAGTGAGTAAGTCAAAACAATAACAATCAACAATTGTGGAATATTAGAAATAATGTTATATACCTCAATCATGACACGGTCAACTGACTTAGACACACCCCAGATTCCACCAACAAAAACTCCAATCACCATCGTAATTACTGTGGCAATAACTGCAATCAAAATAGAATTTCGTGCTCCAAACCAGACAGCGTCAAATAAAGAATGGCCATTAGCATCAGTTCCAAACCAATACTCAGCATTAGGAGCAATATAGCGTAAGGCAAAGTTGTTTACATTAGAAACATCATTAGGGTCATAATCTGAAATAATAGGATAAATAAAACTCATCAAAACGATGCTAGCTAAAACAACTAACATAACAAGCGTCATCCTACGCTTCAGAAATTCTCTAAAAACTGACTTCCAATAAGAATACGCTGGTGCATCTATTGATTCAGAGGCAAAATCATCACGTTTGACAAATTCAAATTTTGAAGAATCTAACAGTGCCATTATTTACCTCCTTTTGAAGATAGTTTAATTCGTGGATCCAAGACAGTCATCAGCAAGTCACCAAGTAAGTTCGCTAAGATGGAAAGACTTGTAAAGATGAAAGTCAATCCAACCACCATTGTATTGTTGGCAGCACGGACAGAATCAATCAACATTTTCCCCATTCCTGGAAAGGCAAACACAGACTCCGTTAAAGTAGCACCGATAATTACTAGAATAATAGCTGAAGGGATACCTGCGACAATTGGAACCATAGCATTCTTAAAAATATGCTTCTGCATAATTTCCTTCTCAGATAAACCTTTCGCACGAGCAAAACGTACATAATCACTAGACTGTTGATCAATCATGTACCGACGAATCCAAATAGTCAAACTTGGAGTACTCAAGAGACCAAGAATTACTGCAGGAAGCACATAAGAACGCCAATCGCCTGCTCCTAAAGTTGGGAAAGAGTCTGGAAGACCGATAAAAGAACCTAACAATCGAACCAAATACACCAAAGCAATAGTTGGAAGTGCAAGTAAAAAGGTCAAAGTTGCAGTTGAAACAGAATCCAAAGTACTATTTTTATAGCGTGCTAATACTGAACCAATTGGAATCGCCAATCCGTATGAAATAATGACTCCAATAATACCAATAATAGAAGAGTTAACAATCATGGATGGATCAGTGTAGTTACTCTTAGTCGCACTATAGTTATCTCCCTCTCCAAAGTTTCGAATGTCACGCTCATCCATCTTTGCTGGATTTTTATAAGAACGACTATAAATATTCACTGAGGACATCTTTTTACCAGTTGGGAAAGAAGTTTCCGCCGATTCTGTTTGTCCCTGTCCTTGGGTAATCACCTCTAAAACTGACTGGCCAGAAAAAGTTGGATAAGAATTCCCAAGATTCAAAGTCAAGAAGTTTTGATGGACAAATGGAAAAACTCCATTAAAATACAATAAATATTTGTGCTGAGTTCCAGATCCAACTACTGACCAACCGATTGCAGGATCATTTTCAATGCGAATGTAGCGTTCCAAATCTGGATTCTCTGCATCTTGAATTTTCCAAGGGTGGTCAATTTGAATCAGATTTGCATAAAAATCAAACACACGTTCATAAATAGGAACCTGCCGAACCGCATAAAATTGCTTACTTTCAGGCATTTGTTCTAGTTCCCAGTTTCCGCTTAAACCATCCAAGTATTCCTTATATACCTTACGATTTGCATCTGTACCTTCAACGGTCACTGATTTATCAAGAGACGTTGCTTTTTCTTGAAGTTCCTTGCTAGAGTAATACTCTTCATAACCCATTCGTTCAAAAACGGTGTGTTCATAATCCGCTTTAGAGTCCGGAGTCTTCGCAATTTTATTGTACTGCGGGTCCTGTTTAAAAATGAGGTTCCTAGGCACTAATGTATAAACAATAGTGTAAATCAGGGTGGTTACCAAAAAAATGGAAACCAACGAGCGTAAAATACGCATCAGGATGTATTTTTTCATCGCTTTTTCCTTATTATCTCAAAAGAACTTTCTCACTTCGGAGAAAGTCCTTGTAATCTTTATTTCACATGGTTTTTCATTTCTTCATCTGCCTTCTTAGCAGCTTCTTCACGTTTTTTGTTCCACTCTTCACGAGCTTTATTGTAATCTTCAGTCGTTACATTACCATCATTTGGTTCAAGGTATTTAAAGATAACACCATAGTCACCCTTATTACCTGACCACGCAAATGGCTCTGTGAACGGTTTTAATCGTGTGACACCTGTGCCTCCACCCTTAGATTCAATCGGAACAATCAATGCACTATCCGTCAGCCATGCTTGTGCAGCTGCGTACTTCTCATAACGAGCTTTTGTATCTTGAGTTTCTTTAGCCGCCTCGTTGACTAAATTCTCATACTCATACAAGCCAACTGCTTTTGCACTTTCGACATCAGCACCTGGATCAAAACCAAGATAAGTCTTAGTTGATTCACCAACAGATGGACGAATAATGTCTAAATAAGTAGACGGATCTTGGAAATCTGGCCCCCAACCAACTTTATTAGAGATATCCCAATCGGTTTGTGACGCATTTTCCGCAAAATACGTAATATTATTAACCTCATCTGCAGTCATCTGGTGTAGATCAACAACCACGTTTTCTTTGCCAAGATTTTCTTCTAAGGATTGTTTAATCGATTGTGCTCTTTTCACTGAAGTAGTAGCCGTTTGATCAACTGGTAGGTCTAAACGAATAGGGAAAGTAACACCATCAGCTTCCAAAGCTTGTTTCACTTTGGCAAATTCAGCCTTAGCTTTTTCTGGATTATACAAGCCGTTTTGAGCATCAGAAAGATCCACATCTTTCCACTCCTCTTTATCAGCTAGTTGTTCTTTTACCATGTCTCCAAATTCTTTACCATCTGCTGATACGAATCCTGGTGGAATAAATAGATTGCGAAGAATTGAATCCGCACTCTCTTCACCAACTAACTGAGCCGTGTATGCTGAGCGGTCAAAGGCAAAGGTTAAAGCTTGACGGAAGTCTTTATTAAGAAGAGCTTTCTTTGTCGATTCTTTCTGAGCATCCGTCTCCTTGGCTGTATACTTATAAGATTGGCGGTCGATATTCATACCTAGAAGATAGGTTGTTGCATCTTGTGGAGGTTGAACAATGTTATCTTCGTATTTTTCAGACATTTTCTTATAAGATGGGGCATTTGGATTAAGACCGGCTTTTACAAAAATATTCTTATCAAAACCTGAAATTGTCATATCCAAGTCTGATCCATCATTATAAGTTAATTTTATTGTGTCAAAATGTACGTTATCTTTATCCCAATAACCTTCATTTTTAGCCATCTGAATCTCAGACTTAGCTGTCATTGATTTCAGAAGGAAAGGTCCATTGTAGAGAAGACTTGTTGGATCACCAGTTTTGGCAAAATTATCTCCCTGTGAAGTCAAGAATTCCTCATTAACAGGATAAAGGATTCCATAGGTTGTTTTGGAATTCCAATAAGATTCAGGGCGGTTCAACGTATATTCTAGGGTATAATCGTCTACGGCTTTAATACCAACCTTGCTAAAATCTTTTTCTTTTCCTTCAACATAGTCTCTTAGACCTTTGATTGAATCTTCAACAACATATAATGCCTCGGCTTCATTTTCTGCTGCATATTTCAACCCAGTCACAAAATCTTGTGCTTTTACATCAGCATATTCTTCACCCTCAGAGGTGTACCACTTAACACCCTCCCTAAGTTTATAAGTGTAAGTCAGTCCATCTTGAGATACTGTCCAATCTTCTGCAACGGATGGTACATAGTTTCCGTATGGATCATTCTCCATTAACCCATCAATGACATTTGAAGTAATACTCGATGTAGCCTGCTTCCCAGTGATCAAATAATTTAAATTATCTGGATCTGTTTGATAAATATAAGAATACGTGGAAGAATTCCCCCCACTCGAACTTGAGCAAGCAGCAAGCACGCCAACTGATAGCAAGCTTACTCCTAATAATGCGAATAATTTACTCTTTTTCATTACAGGACTCCTTTTCCATCAATGTAATGTCCTTATTCTACCACAGTCCTTTTAAAAAGTAAATGAATTTTCTGACTATTATGTATTTTTTTCCTCTCAAAATTCTAGGTCTCTTTTTAGAACTATGATAAAATAGAGTAATTAGTATCTGAAAGAGGAATCCTATGAAACGACTTATCCAGTTTATTCTGGTCACCATAATATTACTGTCATCCCTGCTTCCTAGTATAACTGTTACAGCTGCAGATGACTTTAAAACAACCGCCAAAAGTGCCCTAGTTTTTGAACAAAACACCGGAAAAATTTTATTCGAAAAAAATCCTGATGAATTAATCGGTATTGCCTCCATCTCCAAACTGCTGACAACCTATGTAGTCCTAGATGCAGTTGAGGCCGGAGAAATCAACATGGATACAAAAGTTCCAATCGAGGATTTCGCCTACCAGCTAACTGTAGATTCTTCGACCTCAAATGTCCCTATGGAAGATCGAAAATACACGGTTGAAGAATTACTCCATGCCATGTTGCTTTCCTCAGCCAATTCGGCAGCCATCGCCCTTGCCGAAGAAATTGCTGGGAAAGAAAAGGATTTTGTCAAACGGATGGAAGACAAGCTAGACAGCTTAGGGATCCGTGACTACAAACTCTACAATTCATCCGGCTTAAACGAAAGCGCCTTGAATACTGTGGATGGTGGTAAAAACCAAGAGAATCTCATGTCTGCCAATGCTCTTGGAGTCATGGTTTATCATCTTCTGAAAGACCATCCTGAAATCACCGAAATTACCGAGAAAGACCAAGCTAAATTCGGGAAAGATACCATTTATGCCACCAATCAGCTTATCCCCAACATGCCCCGCTTCCGCAATGGCGTGGATGGATTAAAAACGGGTACTTCTGCTGAGTACGGTGATTCCATCATTGTCACAACCACTGAGCGCGGAATGCGCCTAGTCAGTATCGCTCTTAGCGTTGATAACCCTGACCAAGATCCAAATGCCCGTTACAACGCGACAATCTCACTCCTAAACTACATCACGCGCACTTTTTTCGCCAATGTACTCGCCGCTGAAGGCGAACAATATGAAGATTCAACTGCTGTTATTAAAGATGGTAAAAAATCACCTATCGCAGCTGTTGCCAAAACCGATGCCATCCTCATCCAACGTGGGGATTACACAGGGGACCTAGATATCAAATGGGAGACAGACCCCAAAGGGTATCAAGCCCCAATCCAAAAGGGAGAGTTTGTCGGCAACTTGACCTATAAAGATCCTGAACTTATCGGTAAAGGTTATATCCAAGGACAGGAACCAACATTCGCCATGGTCAGCAAGGAAGATGTTGCCAGAAGCAACTTCTTCAAAGTCCTCTGGAACGACTTTGTCCTTTTCGTAAACGAAAAACTTTAATACTCATTGAATTTCAAAATCTGACTTTGTCAAGTCTCTTTGATGAACTTATTGATTGCGTGCCTTGCACGCTTCCTTGATATAGTCTTTTATTTGAAAATAACACAGTAAAAAAGCGCAAAAAAACACTATCTGTGTTATACTTAAGGTGAACATGTTTAAAAATGTCTTAAGGGTGTTGCCGCATCCCTAATGCTTTTACTGCTTCATAAGTTTGATGTGTTTTCAAAAGTTTGTAGACAATTCTTAGTATCTTATGAGCACAAGCGATAACAGCCTTCATC
>NZ_JAEMED010000061.1 GCF_016458205.1 Streptococcus sp. 121
AAATAGAATACATTTTTAAAAATCGAGAGTCGCACCAAGGGCGGAGTCTACCCTTTTTTAGGGTGCTAAGGTAGCAGACCCATCTTTATTTATAGAAAAGCTTGATCGTTCATAAAAATCATCAGAACTGCAATTGTTTATTGCTTGTTTCTGATGATTTTTTTGATAGTTACGCAAAGATATTCAGGGTATGAATAATTCGGGTTGACTATTGGTAGCCATGTTCTGCACGTCAGAAGAGACCTGACTTGACATACTTGCGGAATCAGCTTTTACCTGTGCTGTACTTGTGCTAGATTTACCAGTAATGGTATCCCACATTCCGCCAAAGAATCCCGTAACACTATCAACAACTCCACTTATTGCTCCACCAACGGCTGACATCATTCCCTCACCAAGACCAACAATCAATTGAACTCCAGCTTCTATTATCTTAGGAAGACCCATGATTAAAGCAACTGCCAGTTGAACAACTAGCTGTATACCAGCCATAATGATTTGAGGAATAGCTTGTCCCAATCCACTCAAGAACGATTGGATAATTTGGACTCCCGCTTGAATAATTTGAGGTAAATTCTGAATCAAACCAGATACCAGAGATACAATCAGCTGAATCCCTGCTTGTAAAATCATTGGCAAATTAGAGACCACACCTTGAATAAAGGAAGTGATAACCTGAGCACCAATCGCCAAAATTGTCGGAATTGCTTGGATGACCCCATTGACTAAGTTCTGGAGTATTTCAATACCTTTAGCTAGGATAGTTGGCATTGCCTGTCCAAGACTCATCAAGAAGTTAGAAACTATTTGTTGAGCCGTTGATAGCAACTGTGGTAGGTTCTGCATAATCCCTTGGACTACATTAGCTAAAAACTCCATACCTAAAGCCAGTAACTGGGGCAGAGCAGTAAGTACTGAATTCAAGAATGTTCCCACAATCGTAATGGCTGAACTAATCAACGAACCAGCATTAGCACCGACACCTTGCACTAGACTAGAGATAAGATTCATACCTGCATTGACAAGTACAGGGAACATAACTGCAAAAGCTTGAGCGAATTTGGCAACCAAATCAGCACCACTTGCAATCAATGCTGGGATTTGACTGGTAATTCCGGCTACTAGAAGCCCGATAATCATCGGTCCTTTTGTAGTCACTACCTGCAATAATTGGTCAATCTGTGCGCCAAATTGACTATTAATCAATCCTACACCAGCAAGAACTAAGCCGAGAATTGCTGCTGGACCAATAGAAGCAAGAGCGAGACTTGCTACACTAGCAATTCCAGAAGTCATCATTCCAAGGACATTCAGACCAATACTTGCTGCATTCGCAAATATCCCGCCTAGTCCAGAAACCTTGGCGGCCAATGCTCCAGCAAATCCTGCTGCTATACTGAAGGTACCAGCCATCATAGATCCAAAACCAGCAATCCCTGCACCTACACTGGCCAAGATTCCGCCTAGACTTCCTAGAGCAGAAACCAGAGGAGTTAGTGCCCCAACTGCGGCTGATGGATTCATCATAGCCCAAGCAGCGACCGCCGCTGGACCGACAGTAGCCAAAGCATCAGCTATCTTTCGAATAGTTCCAAAACTTACACGACCTTTGTTAGCGAACTCATCAAGAGCTTTTCCTAAGCCCGAGAAAAGACTCTGTACAGGAGATAAGAAAGAAAAGTCAAATTTGAAAGAATCTTTTAGTCTCGCAATGGCTCCAACTATATTTGGAACTGTCTTAACAATGCCATCAAATAGTTTGTTAACAGCTTCCTTAACTTTCATTAAGTTATCATAGATAGTTCCTAGACCTTTAGCCTCTGCCGCCTGATCCCACGCTTGAATAATATTTCCAACACCCTTAGTAATAGCATTCTTAATATTTCCCCAAGCAGTACGAATACCTGCAGCGGAAGCTAAGGCCATCTCAGCAAATCCGCCTTGACCTTCATTTAGCTCAATCATCTTTTCAGCGAACTCATCAGCTGTAATCGTTCCATCTGACAAGGCTTGCTTCAAGTCTTGAACACCTTTTTCACCGAACCCAAAAGCTTGGGCCATTTTACTCATCAAGCCTGGTGCGGCTTCACTGATTGAGTTAAACTCTTCAGCTTGGATTTTCCCTGATCCAAGAGATTGATTGAACTGTCTGAGAGCCTGTTCAGCACCTTCAGTTGTTGCACCGTAACCAAGCATGGCATTATTAAAGGCTAGAGCTAACTTAGTCCCTTTTTCAAGACTGCCTGTTGTAATGGATAATTGTTGAGCGCTAGAAACGGCACTATCAAGAGTGGTCGGTAAACCTTCAATCCCTTTTGACAACTGATCAACTGCTGCTTTTGATTCTTGAGCAGAATAACCAAATAAAGCCATGGTCCTTGGGAAACGATTCATAGTATCAACACGACTAACAGCTCCATCGATGGAACTCTTAATCATGTCAATACCTTTTTGGGCTACAGCAAGTAAACTGAAAGCCGATACGATATTCCGAACAGTGCTTCCTAGCTGATTACCAGAACTGCTTGCACTCGCAAACTTAGCACTGATAGACGATAGAACACTAGTTCCTTTTGAACCAAGCGATGAAAAAGCGCCACCTAGTCTGCCAGAGATTTGACTAGCAGCACGACCAATGGAACTAGCCAATCGACCACCTAAGGTGTTTGACATTCTGTCGGCAAAGGAATTAACTTTATTCCCCAAGGAACTAAACATGCTAGACCAAGAGGACATGACAGGATTCAGTACTTGGGAACCAAGCGCTCTAGTTATCTTGCTAGCTACTCCAGTGATCTTTCCTTCCAAAACAGAAACTTTCGATGCCATCGCACCAAAGGCCGCTCCGAAAGGACCAGGTAGTCGTCCGGCTGCACTAGCAAGCTTATTCACAGCCCCTAATAACTTACCAGATATACCACTAGCAAATCTATCGATAACACCAGTGAGTTCTGCAAACATTACTTTTGGACTTGAGAAAGCGTGTTTAAAATCAAATTTGAAAGCCTTGGTTAGTGCTGAATTAACTCGATTTCCAAAGTCTATAGCTTTCTGATGCAAAGTTTGGAAAGCACCACCAAAAGCAGTCGCCATCTTCTGAGCAGCGACTCGAATCGGTTCGGGCAATCTTTGTCCGATATTTGAAATCATCCGTTGGAGTTCTCCAAGGGCAATCTTCAAACTACCAGTGAGGCCTTTACCGATTTTTGAACCCATACTATCACTACTGCTGGCCAACTTAGCCATCAATTGTCCAATCTTCTGAACCATCTGACTTGCACTATTTGCAGCTGCTTTTTGAGCTGCGTCAAATGCTCGCTTGGTCATAGCTTGAATCTCTGACATTGCTCGCTCATAGTCACCAGTATCAGCGCCTATATAGGCAAAAATACTACCGTCAAAACCGGCCATTCTCCCTCCTCCTATCTATTTTTAAAATATTCATTCAGACGATTCACCTTCTCAGCAAAATCATCTGTAGAAGGACTTTGGACACGTCCTTTATTAAAGACAGAGCGAATTTTATCCCTGTCTTTTTTCTTGCTTAGCTTGCTGGCTTTTACAGACTTAGCATTGAGAGTATACCTCATCTCTAAAGCCAAACCGGAGAGCATTTCTCGATACTGGACTTGTTTTAGGTACAAGCCCTCAAGGATTGCTTCTAACTCCCACTTATTACAGGAAAGAATCAATTCAACATCTGTACACCCTGCTTCAGCGCACTCTCTTAAGAGACTGCGCTTTTCATCTTGCCAATAGTTGCGCTGATTGTTTCGACTTGGAAGCTCAGTTCTGTGTCCTCTGGATTTTGTTCCACTTTTGCTTGGTAAAAGGCTAGTGCCTTTTCTAAATTCTCGATATACTTCAAAATTTTCTTTTTGAAAAAACCGGATTCAACCATCTCCTCCTCAATTTCTTGGAAAAGAGCCTCTTGTGGATCTTCTGCTTCAGACTTTTCAAAATACTGCTCAATAGCAGCAATGGCCTCATCTTCTGACACTGCTTTAGCTTTTTTAGAAGCCATAACGATAATCAAATCTACAATCCCCTGGTCATCACGATCAATGATTTTGGTAAACAATGAACCAATTCCGTCGTTATTACGCTTTCCTGTCTGAGTATCACGAGTACCCAACTCTTTGTCAATTTTAAACATTGCTCGATAGTCAAACTTAATATCGACAACTGATTTACCTACTGTTAGTTCCATGTTTTAATTCTCCTTTGTATAAAAAATAAGAGAGGCCATTGGCCCCTCGATTATTGATTTTGTGCTGGTGAACTTGCTTCAGGTCCACGTTCAATAGCATTGTAATCACCAGTTGTCTCACCAGGATTTTGATATTCGTAAACATCTGTGAGCATAGTAATCTCTTCTTGAGTAAGAGGGAATCGTCCATCTTTCAATGCCCCTACTACATCCAATGTATAGGACAATTCGACATAGTCTGTAGTACCAGAAGAACGTTCAACCTCACCAACTTTTGCATAACCAAACTTAGCTGGGTAGGTATCTTTCCCATCTTTGTCTTTTTTAACGCTGTCATCGACAATAACTTCCCAAACCTTTACAGATTTACCTGAACGGGAAGCATCCTCGATAACTTCAACTGATGGATCCTGCGGTGCATAGTAAGAAGTGACTTCGATAGAGTGTTCATCGGTAGACTTTTCAAGAAGACGCCCCTGTTGGGTTTGCTCATCCAGATACTCTCCACCAAGAGTTGTAGTTCCATCTGTACGGTAAGCAGGTAGTAAAGCTGGTGAGCCAATTTCAGCGTCTACAGATTGAATGAAGTAGAAAACTTTACTGCCGACAATCGGCTTACCTGTGGTAATGGAAATATTTGCTTGTTCTTTTTTTGCTTTTCCAGCCATTTCATTCTCCTTTAAATAATTGATTCAGTTAGCCTAATTGCGATGTGATAGACTTCTCGACCAATCGAATCATCCAACATCACTGTTGTGCTAACCCTGGTATTTCTTCCTAGCAATCGGATAGCCTTAAATTTAGTTTCCTCGACCAGTGTTCGACTATTATTTGGTAAAAAAATATCGATAGACACTGTCATATCTTCAATCACCGCTCCTGTTAATGCAGTCTTACCAGTGTCAGAAGTCACTGATCCAATTACCAAAAAAGGCTCCATTTCAGAAGCCTCTGGTAATTTGTAAAAAATCGGAATATCTAAAACCGACAATCGATCGCCAAGTTCTTTTAAAAATTTTGTGGTAGATGAATAAGTCATACTCACCCCTTAAACATAACTTTGAGTTCTCCCATCAACTTAGGATACTCACTCTCCAACGCTGGCATCATAAACGGCTGGGCCGCCATCTTACGAGTACCAAGCTCAACATACACTGAGTAGTGTGCTGGCGATACAACTTTATGAGACAAAAGACCTGAAGGGGCACTGTAGATAGTGTTACTCATCCAACCTGTATCCCAAGGAGCATAGAATTTCGCTTCTCGTTCAACTCGGAGGCTAGACCTCGCCAACACCTTATCCACAGCCCTTTGTGCTTCTCTAGGCTTTTTGCGCACATTCCTTAGAAAACCATCAAGGCCCTTCAATTTGTAAGTAATCATACATAAATCACCGTACTATTCCTGTAGTGTTTCAACCCAGAAATTTTACGTCTCTGTCCTTGATACTCAATCTCACTGAACCCTGTTTTGAATCCCTGGACATGTAGTTTAAATCGGTCTGTTCGATAATTACCAAACATCACCATCTGCTCGTTAGTATTCAGCAGACTCATCATACACGGAACAGGGGCGCTCTTCTTCTTCATGACCTGCTGATCAAGAAAATCCTTTTCTGTCGTTTCTAAAATCAAAACGACCCTATCATTGTAAATCATAGAGCCTCCTCTTAAATAAAACGAGCAATCCCTCTTGGCCGTTTGTTCACAACCAAGTTGGCCAGGATTTCCTCATATCCAGACAAGTAATTAGATTCCCAAGAAAAAGAGCGACCTTCCTCACTATCAGAAGTCGCTCCTTCAGAGTTCAATTTGTTGTATCGCTTCACAGCCACATCTCGAATAATGTAACTGACTGATTCAGGTAGCGCACCCAGGGAAGTTGTTGAGTGGAGGTTTACAAACGCTAATATACGTTCTTCACTATCCCTGATGATGAGATTCAAAAGATCATCTTGAACTGTATCCTCTAGGGGGATACCTTTCAACAATTTTACTTCGTCAAGAATAGCCATCGCTTACCTCACTAACCAGCAGGAGTCGCTGCTGCTTCAATGGTTGCCTCTACAACACCCTCTGGAATTTCAGCAAAGAGCACGTTTGCTCCGAAGAACACAGATTCATAAGTAAGGTTTGAAATCTCACGACCACGAGTTGCGGCAATCAAACCTGTTTCATCTGTGAAATCAGAGAAAAGACCTCCCAAATCAGAAGCATTAACGTTAAGGTGAGCAAAGACAATATTCTCAACCGCAGTAGAGTAAATCTTTCCTTGTGGTACTGATGGCATAACGATGACGTTGGACATACCCAAGAAATTCTTGAGTAGAGTAAATCCAAAGACGTTGCTTGCGTCAGCAAGAACTTTTGTATCACCAAGATACTCAGCTACATCTAGTGGGCTCACAAATGAGACAATTGGAGACCCCTCAAATTCATTGAAGGTGGACAACTTACCCCATGAGTTCGCCAGTGCCTTCTGCAACCCCGCTCCCTTAACCTTGGTAGGTTTCTTTTTAAGGAAATCGAAGAACTGTTCTTTGATTCCATTCTGAATCTCACGCATAATACGATTGTCAGATTCATTGATAGCACGGGAAGCACCATGACGGGCAATGGCTTCTGCAGTTGTTACTCGACGTTTCTTGAACCACTCAACAGTATACTCTTTATCTGGAGTACGAGTAACTTTAGAAAGTGGAATAGTCTCACCTTCACCAGGATTGGTTTTGTTGAGATCAACATCCCATTTATAAGTCTTGATTTTCAAGTCACTTGAAAGAGACTCTTTCCGAGTTACCCCTAGCAAAGTGAGCAAGTCATTAATATTCTTTGAAAAACGATTGACAAAATCAATACTCTTAATTTCGCCAAGGTCTGCCATGACATTTAAATTTTGTTCAGCCATATCTTCCTCCTATTTTTTCGTAAATAAACTTCGATTCTCGGCAATCAAGCGCTGACGTTCATCATCATCTTTAATTGCCATGATCTCTGACTTAGACATGCCAGATGATGTGTTACCAGTCCTAGCGGTCTTTTGAACTAGGCGAGCATTCACCTTCTTTTCGACTTCTTCGTCAAATACCTTACGGAGGGACTCAATATTGCTTTGCACTTCCTCTGCAGTAGGAGCTAACACAATATCCAAGAACTCCGTTGGTAAGCCCTCAGTAGCCAAGAGATCACGAGCTTCAAGACGGAGTTCTTTCTTAGCGATGGCGTTTTCCCGCTCCTGAATGGCTTGCTCACGTTTCTCTTGCTCCTCCTTAGCCCGTTGGTCTTTAGACAACTTAGCTAAACGTTCTCCCTCAGTACGGGCTTCTTCCAAGGCCTTAGCTTGCCCATCTTCCCACTTGGTACGCTCAGCTTTAATCATCTTAGCGATATCCTCACGAGTGAAGAGACGTTCCTGCTTTTCCTCAGTCTCGTTAGATTCTACTTCTTGTTGCTCATCAACTGATGTATTCTGCATTTCTTCTGACATATCTTTCCTCCAGCGATTACGTCGCTACTCGAAAATCTCGTTTTACGTTCGGCAACGAAACAGTGCAACTTTTAACGTCGTTAGCAAAGTTTGGACAAAACAAAAACGACCTATTCCTTGGCCGCTTTCTTCAACTCTTTAATAAAAAACACAATGTACATGATCATGATTGAAACTACAAAAAGCCCAACCGCTAAAGCGACTAGGGCGCTTACAATACTCCAGATTAGTTGTAACATTACTCCTCCTTTCTGCCTCCTTAGTGCTATACTAAAAATACCAATATAGAAAGTCTAGTGGTGAAATGTCAAGTTCAAAGTTCTGAGCAGTTACTCTTTTTTTCAGAAAAAAGGGCGCACTGAAAAGAGCTAGCGAAAAATGATGTTTTTCAATCAATTTTCACTAGATTTTCAAG
>NZ_JAEMED010000062.1 GCF_016458205.1 Streptococcus sp. 121
GACGTAGAAATCATTAAAATTGATGATTCTTCTATGCCTTACTTAGTTAGAATCCCAGACCCAGTTGTTAGTAATAAATTTTGGGTAGGTGCTGATAGCGTCATCCACCTCCCACCAAAGCCAAAAGTCACACAGGCGGTTATGGATTGGTATGAACGTGATAAAAACAGTAATTGGAATGTTAATGGTTATTTAAACAATGCACCAGAAGAGCTTTATGAGTGGCTTTTATATTCTGATGATGTTCTTAAGAACCAACACGCCCTCGCAACCCTAATCGCCTACGGTCCAGAAGCTGTGGAGGTTGAGAAGGATAAGAGGTATATGGTTATACTTAAGCGTACAAATCAGATTCTGGCTAAACAAGGTGACTCTTTGATTTTTACGTTACCTAATCCTTTTGATGAAGAAAATGGGAAATACTTATTGACCAAACAAGAACTAACCGACGCTGGCTTTGAAGGTGTATTTGATAACCCTATGTTTGAAGTGGAAGAGGTGGAAGAATGATTATTGCAGATATTATTGAAGATTTAGAAACAATTCAAAGTCTTATGAATACAGATGTAGGTCAAGCTAAGGACAAACTACAGAAACTGCTTGATAGTATTTACTTGGAAATGTTAGAGGAGGTGGAAAATGAAAGGACTTAAAGTAGTTAATGTTGGCTCAAATCCAGAGTATACGCAGTTCGGTACTTGCGAAGTCTGTTTCTCGTGGGGAGAGGCTGACAATCCTTATATGGTTATTGAATTTCCAAACGGTGACCAAGTTCAAATCGACACCTTTGAATGGGATTGGGGTGACTACTACCCTTACTATGTTGATAATGTCATTGATTTTTCAGCTTGGTTGTCAGAACAGGAGATTGAAGAGGAGTTCATAGCTAGACTCAGAAAAAGAGATTCGTCAGTCTTGATAAATTTGATTCAGTCTTACAAATGGGATAGGGAGGAGGCCGAAGATGGTTAACATCAGACGAAGTACAAAGTATCCTGGCGGAAAGAATAGACAAGTCCTCACAATGTGGGGAGATAAACTCTACACGAATAACACGTATACAACTGTCTGCCTGTCACGACCAAGCACGAAATATAAATTTATTTCCGTACGGGTGAATGAGCTGAAAAATTTTGAGTATACTGTCAAATTCTTTACTAAACTCTATGGCAAGTACAGTCTGCTAAGCGAAAAGACTGTTGATCATTATGCCAGGGATATTGCAAATAAGCTATTGGAGTTAGGATTGATTGGAGGAGATTGATGTTCAAGTATCTAATCTGTAAATTAAAAGGCCACGTCCTGAAATTGGAACGTGATCATGAAGGAGCTTGGTACGCTAAGTGTAAGAGGTGTGGAGGTAGGGTTAATTTATGACGGATATTCGAAAACGATTAGCATCGCTGAAGTATATTGATAGTAAGGTTAAATCTAAGCGACAGGAGATTGTGAGTCTTCACTCAGGAATATTAAAATCGCAGCGGTATTCAGACGAACCTAAAGGTGGAAGTTTGAGTAACAAATCTGAGGATTTGAATATCTTGATTATTGATAGGACTAGGGAGTTGTATGATGAGATCGAATCTCTCCTTGCAGAAAGAAGAGAATTGGTTCAGATGATCGAATCATTAGATGACCCTATGGAAAACATTGTCTTGAGACTGTTATACGTTAATGGTTATTCATGGAGTGAGGTTAAGATGGAACTTAATGCCAGTCATGCAACAATACAACGTGCAAGAGATAAAGCGGTTCGTAATTTGTTAAAGAATGATACTGATGTTAACAAATGATACTTTTTAACTGCTAAACTAGTAGTATCAATTATTGCGATTGACAACGAGGTCCTCGATAATTGAAATCCACCAACTACACAGTTAAGCGTTTCATTTGTGATTTGAACATAAAATCTCCTTATTTATTTTTTGGCAGTCACCCACGGTGGATGAAAGCAGTGATTTAGGTCGCTGCTTTTTGTTTTACGGGCATAGTTTAATGGCAAGAACGGAAGTCTCCAAAACTTTTAGTGTAGGTTCGATTCCTGCTGTCCGTGTTAAAAACTATGAAAAGGAGGTGGTGATCATCGCCAAAATGACACTAAAGCAAAAGCGTTTCGCAGATGAGTACATCATCTCCGGGAATGCAACGGAAGCTGCCGTCAAAGCTGGCTATAGCAGTAAGTATGCTAATACCAACGCAAGTAAATTACTACAAAATACTACAATCAAATCGTATATAGACGACCGACTGGTTGAACTCGAGTCTAAGACCATCGCAACCCAGGAGGAAGTCTTGTCTTACCTGACATCCGTCATGAGAGGTGAGCAGAGAGAACAGACGCTCCGTGGTGAGGGTGAAGGATACCAGTCGATTATTGATATCGATGTCGGAGCCAAGGACCGAATCAAGGCGGCAGAGTTGCTAGGTAAGCGTCATAGACTCTGGACAGATAAAGTGGAGGCTGAGGTGCAAGGAACGGTGGTGTTTGCTAATGAGTCAGAAATCCCTGATTAAGAACCTGCCAGAGATTGTCGGTAAGGGATATGGTAAGTATTGGCATTCAACAAACTTCTACCGAGTTGTTAAAGGTAGCCGTGGATCAAAGAAGTCGAAGACTACGGCCCTTAACTTTATTGTTCGAATACTCAAGTATGAGTGGGCTAATCTGTTGGTGGTTCGTCGCTATTCAAACACCAACAAACAATCAACCTATACGGATTTCAAGTGGGCTTGTAATCAGCTGGGAGTTCTACATTTGTTCAAGTTCAATGAGTCTCTGCCAGAAATCACAGTTAGAAAAACAGGTCAGAAGATTCTTTTCCGGGGGCTTGATGATGAGTTGAAGATTACCTCTATCACGGTGGATGCCGGTATTCTCTGTTGGGCTTGGTTTGAAGAAGCATACCAGATTGAAAGCGAAGATAAGTTTTCAACAGTTGTTGAATCTATTCGGGGTAGTCTGGATGTTCCAGATTTCTTTAAACAGATTACGGTCACATTTAACCCCTGGTCTGAGCGTCATTGGTTGAAGCGAGCATTCTTTGATGAGGATACTAAGCGAGCAGATACTTTGTCACTAACTACCACATTCAGAGTTAATGAATGGCTTGATAAAGTCGATATTCAGCGATTCGAGGATTTGTACCTGACTAACCCTAGACGGGCTAGAATCGTTTGCGATGGCGACTGGGGAGTGGCTGAGGGATTGGTGTTCGATAATTTCTCGGTTATCGATTTCAATATCGAGCAAACAATCCAACGGGTAAATGAGACAACAGCCGGTCTTGACTTTGGTTTTACTCACGACCCGACAGCGCTAGTTTGTTCAGCGGTTGATTTGGAGAAGAAAGAGATTTGGATATACCAAGAACATTACCAAAGAGGTATGCTGACTGATGATATTGTCAAAATGTTGAAAAGTAATCAGCTAGATAGAACTCTATTGACTGCTGACAGTGCAGAAAAACGGCTGATTATCGAAATCCGAAGTAAGGGAGTTCAAGGTATCGCAGCCAGTTACAAGGGGAAAGGTTCAATCATGCAAGGGATTCAGTTCTTACAAGGATTCAAGATTTACATTCATCCATCTTGTGAGAACACCATTGAGGAATTTAACACCTATACCTTCGAACAGGACAAGGAAGGAAACTGGTTGAATAAACCAATCGATAAGAACAACCACATTATCGACGCCCTGCGGTACTCAATGGAGCGTTACCACATTAAGCAAAAGACTGCGAAAGAGCGCTTGAAAGATGCAAAACTATATTTTTAGAAAGGAGTGTTCATGCAAAAAGAATTTTTATCTGGGACCAGGTTTAAAGAAAATGCAAATGAACAGTTCATTATGCTTCAGGAGGACTTTGAAGCAATTGATTATGGATCAAAAGATTGGATTGAGCAGTTGCAAAGATATGTCTCTGAGCACAAATCGATTCAATTAGAACGACTCCAGGAGTTGAAGCGGTATTACAAGGGGGATAACAATATCAAATATCGTCCTGCTAAGACTGATGTGACTGCGGCTGATAACCGAATCTCTAGTGACTTCGCTAAGTACATTACAGTTTTTGAGCAGGGCTACATGCTGGGGAATCCAGTTGAATACAAGAATGAGGATACTGTTATCCAAGAGTATATCGATGAGTTGTCAGCTCGAAACAACGAGAAACGACATAATACTGCAATCAAAAAAGATTTGTGTGTCTATGGTCGAGCTTATGAGTTGCTAACTGTTTCTGGTGATGAGAATGAAACCTGGATTCGACTATTCAAACTTCCAGCTGAACAGACATTTGTAATTTATGATGATACTTATGAGCGTAATTCTCTTATGGCTATCAATTACTACAATATTAATTATGGTGGAGGCAAAAGAAAAGAGATTATCAAGGTTTATACTGCTGATAGAGTATATTCTTATGAGTACTCATCTACAAATACGGATGGAATGAAGTATATTGATGATGAAGAACATCACTTCAATGGAGTTCCTGTTAATGAATACAGCAATAACGAAGACCGGTTAGGTTCGTTCGAGTCGGTTTTGGACAATATCGATGCTTATGATTTGTCTCAATCTGAGTTGGCTAATTTTCAACAAAACAGTAATGACGCTATCTTGGTCATTAAAGGGAATCAGTATACTGGTGCTGATGAGGAAGATTTTCTTGAAGATGGACGTATTAATCCGAATGGTCGCCTTGGTATTTCTATCGCCTACAAGAAAGCTCAGATACTTATTCTTGAAGACAATCCAAATGAAAATGGTTCGAAGCCTGATGCCAGTTATTTAGTTAAACAGTACGATACAGCTGGAGCAGAGGCCTACAAGCAGCGCTTAGTGAACGACATCCTGCGTTTTACCTTTACACCAGACATCCAAGACATGCACTTCTCAGGAGTTCAGTCTGGTGAATCTATGAAGTACAAGCTGATGGCTAGTGATAATTATCGTGAACAACAGCAAGATTTGTTCGAGGCTGGACTAATGCGGAGATTGCGTTTAGCAGCAAATATTTGGTCCATCAAAGGGAGTGAAGCTACTTCTTACGAAAAGATTAACCAAACATCAATTATCTTTACACCAAATATTCCACAGAATGCTAGCGAGTTGGTCACTATAGCCAAATCATTGTATGGAATAGTTAGTGATCAAACAGTATTTGAAGTGTTGAATCAGGTAACCGGAGTAGATGCTAAAGCAGAGTTAGAGCGTTTGCGTGAGCAAGAACCCGATGAACCTAGTCCTAGATTAGAGGTTGAAGAAGATGGCGGACAAGAAGAAACATCAAGACTACTGGACCAAGAGGGTTGATGAAATCATCCGTTATGCTGACCAGATTGATATTGATGTCTTTGCTGAGATAGCTAGAATTTATCTGGAAGAAGCGAAGTTGGTTCAAAAGGAATTGTTTGCTTTTTATCAGAGATTTGCGGATGACAATGGTTTGACTTTACAAGAGGCCATGTATCAACTCAGACATGAGGATATGAGTGATTACCAGCAAAACGCTAAACGATACTTTGAGCAAGCAGAAAAAGATCCAGAGCTACTAAAGCGATTAAATGAGCAGTATGCTTCAGCTAGGGCTACTAGAATGGATTTATTAAATCTTGAATTGACTTGGCGAGCTGGTGTATTGGCGACCTCTATAAGTTCAACCTTTGAAAATCATTTATTAAAGACTGCTAAGTATGCCTACCGAAAAGCAGGGGATAGACGAGGGACTATTAACGAACCAGCTTTGAGAGAATTAATCAGAACCCCAATTAATGGCAAGAACTATTCAGAACATATCTGGGGGAATGTCGATAAGCTAGCAGAGGACCTTAGGGAAGTCTTTCGCCGTGGTTTCATTCGAGGTTTGAATCCTAGAGAAATGGCTCAAGAGATTGCTAAGAAGTACAATGGGGCAAGAAGCAGGGCACAGACAATCATTCGAACCGATGGGACCGCAATCATCTCCAACTCAGTAGCTAAGCGTTACATGGACGCTGGATTGAAGTATTACCGAATCCTTGTTCATCTTGACGACCGAACCACGGAAATCTGTAGGCAAATAGCCAAAGAAGACAAACGCTATGAATTATCAGAAATGAAGGCTGGGCTCAACGCTCCGCCTTTTCATTATAATTGTCGGTCTGGGATTGTGCCGGATGATGAAGAGTTGGACAGTGACGTTGTTCTTGAAAAAGATAGCCTATCAGTGTATAGTGAAGATATGAAGAATCTGAAAGAGAGTGGTGCAATATCCTCACGACGTGGTGATATTAAAAAGCAGCAAGATAACTTTGCAGAACGTTATTATACGCAATTAAAAAATTCAAATCGTGAAGACGTCATATCAAAAATGGTGATATCAAGTTCACTTCCTAGAGAAACCGTTGCGACAGCTTTAAAACATGTTCTTGATAATCAGTATCTACTATGGGATAGTGAGGAATATGAGTATCGTGTACGGAATTTTTATCCTCATTATGATATGGCACAAAGTTTCCAGCGTCTGTATCTAGGAAATCCTAAAAAAAGTGATATAATTATGTTACAACATGAGAGTTTGGAGTCGGAATATATGGGTAAGTACAAGTTACCGTATGATGAGGCTCATAAGCTTGCAAACCAGAAATATAATTACGAGGAGGCTGACTAGTATGGGTAAAATTGATAATCAAATGATAACTTTATATGAGATTGTAGATAATTCTGAAGTACGTCAGTACTCAGCTGTAAGTGGTGACCGAAAAGGTATTGCTACTTATCTAAAAAAAGATGGCAGCTATATCTATGAAGGGGATAATTTACAGAATTTCACAGATTTTGTAAAGGATACCTTGGTTAATAGTGTATTAAAAAATAAGAACTTGCCTCAGAAGATAGTACACGGTTTTGGATAAATTGGTTGTACCAAAAAGTCAATGAGGTCCTATCATGGGAGTAATGGCAATGCCAAGTAAAGAAGTTTTAATTTTTACAAAACAAATTCGTCATTGGATTATTGGGGATGAGAATATTTCAGGGAAGAAACGCTTTATTTTCCGTGAAGATACTCCTAAGGAAATATTGGATCTCTATAACTCCATTAAATCAAAGCTAAGTTTTGTTTATTAATCAAGCACCTAGAGCAATCTAAGTGCTTTTTTCGTACTCTGAAAGGAGAATAGTGATGGGACCAGAAGAAAAAATAGTTGCAAAAAATGAAAAAGCCAGCATCACTTTGGATGCTGACGGGAACGTTATTATTGATGCTGAGGAATTCGCTAAAATCACTCTTGGAGCCAATCATGGTACTTTTTAAGCAGTTCCATTGTGGTAGAGTATGCGACAAGACCACTTACTGTACCGATTTGTAAACCATCTGAATGATTGATTCCTTTAGTCAGTTCATTGGCTTTATTGGCTATCTGAATCATGTCTTCTTTGGTCAATGAATTCCGGAAATCGTCGAATGATTTCATACAATCGTCCTCCTCGTAATATAAGTTTAGAGGGTTATTAAAACCCAGTTTGAACAATAATTGTATAAATACTTGACTATTGCAATGTTTCCCAGAACAATAGAGTTATGGAAAGGACTCATGGTTGTTTCTTATCCTCCTTGTTGCTCAGTCTTCATTACAAAGTCTGTTACCCAGCCCTTCATTTTACCTCCAACC
>NZ_JAEMED010000063.1 GCF_016458205.1 Streptococcus sp. 121
ACCCATCTTTATTTATAGAAAAGCTTGATCGTTCATAAAAATCATCAGAATTGCAATTATTTATTGCTTGTTTCTGATGATTTTTTTGATAGTTACGCAAAGATATTCAGGGTATGAATAATTCGGGTATATATATATAATCAAGAGTTTCTGGAATTGTAACAAAAATGTAACAATCAGTTCTTTAGACTATGTGAATTTTCACTATTATACCGGCGGCATCTTATGAAAAATGTACAACAGAAGCAAATAAAAGAGGAGGCTCTTATGACTCAACATTCTCCATAGATCATGCTTGCATTAGAAGGTTCAAAATATGCAGAGTTGAGGGTGGGATAGACACCCGTCTAACTTTACGGAACCAAGCTCATCTGTTTCTTGTTCCCCTTGTTAATCCACGTGCCATTCAAAGTGTGCGCTGTGAACAAGAAAATCTCTTTTAGGTCAAAAACGACGCCGTAGTTGGCGTCGTTTTTACTGTGGTGTTTGGGTAAGCCTTTTGGGCGAGCTCTCATAACAAAGAACTTACTATCAATTCATTTTAATCTAGTTGATTTCGCCATTGAATTAAGGTTTCAATTTCCTCTTCTTGAATATACCCTGATTGTTGGGCTACCTCAACAAGAATATCGTACTGGGTCAAGGTATCGACTTGGATTCCTTTTTGGATAAAGGTATCCATAGTCTTAGAAAGAGAATAAGAAAAGATCGCAACCACACCCAGGACTTGTGCTCCTCTCTCAGATAAGGCTTCAACCACCTTCAAAGAAGAAATACCCGTGGAGATTAAATCTTCAATCACAACCACCTTATCATGTGCACCTATTTTCCCCTCAATTTGATTTGTTTTTCCATGTTTCTTTTTACTATCACGAACATAAACCATTGGGAGATCTAAGCGGTCACTCACCCAAGCCGCATGGGGGATACCTGCAGTTGATGTCCCCGCAATGACGGTCACTTCTGGATAGCGAGATTGAATGATGGCGACTAAACCCGCCGCGATGCGATTACGAACAGATGGATAAGACATCGTTAATCGATTATCGCAGTAAATCGGAGACTGAATACCCGATGTCCACGTAAAATAATTTTCAGGTTGTGGTCTCAGCTCCACAGCTTTTATTTCAAGTAGGTCTTTGGCAATTTCATATCTTAAATCTGTCATTCCACTAATCTCCCATTTTATCCTTTACAAACGCAGCCACAAAACTCAGATAGGCTCCTACCGCATCAACTGCCTGTGTAATCGGACGTCCGACCACAATATGACTGACTCCCATTTTACTGGCGATATCCGGTGTAACCACCCGTTTTTGATCCCCTAAGTCATCTTGGCTAAATCGGATACCTGGTGTGACCCGAATGAATCCAGGGCCCCAACAATCTAAAATTTCCCCTGCTTCCTGAGCAGATGAAACAACTCCATCTAAACCTGCTTCATGGGCTAAGGAAGCATAGTGTAAGACACTCTCCTTAAGGCTCAATTCCACTCCTTGTTCTTGCTTCATTTGTTCCTCTGAAGTAGAAGTTAATTGTGTAACCGCAATCACTCGCGTATTTAGTCCTCCTCCATCTACGATTCCTTGTTTGGCAGCCCGCATCATTTCCCTTCCCCCTGCTGCATGAACCGTTAAGATATCAACATCAAATTGAGCCAAGCCTTTAGAGGCTTGATAAACCGTATTGGGAATATCGTGAAGTTTTAAATCTAAAAAAAGTTTATGCCCTCTCGCCTTAATCGCTTCAATGACTTTCGGTCCATTTTGTAAAAAAAGCTCCATGCCAATTTTGACAAAAAGGGATTCTGAGCCAAATAAATCAAGGAATTGTAAACTTGTTTCAATTTCCGGGAAATCCAGGGCGATAATCACATTTTTTTCCATTGTTCATAACCTTCTTTTACTTCCATGCTCGATCCTTTAGTTCTAAAATATGATCAACACCAAGTTGATCCAAGGCTTGAGGCAACTGATTGATAATTTTGGGGCAAACAAATGGATCTGTAAAATTAGCTGTGCCAATTGCAACGGCACTTGCACCTGCTGAAATAAAATCAATCACATCCCATTCATCCATAATCCCCCCCATTCCGATAATTGGAATAGCAACAACTTGAGCTACTTGATAGACCATCCTAATCGCAATCGGCTTAATGGCAGCCCCTGATAGCCCCCCTGTGACATTCGCAATAATCGGCTTACCCGAGTAGTGATCTAACCTGACACCTACCAGTGTATTAATCATTGTAAGCCCATCGGCGCCTCCTTGTTCAACCGCTTTTGCTATCTCAATGATATCCGTCACATTAGGAGACAGCTTAACATAAACAGGGACTTGAGATATTTCCTTAACCCGTTGCGTCAGATCCCTGGCAACACGAGGATCCGTTCCAAATTGAATCCCACCACATTTAACATTAGGACAGGATATGTTGAGTTCCAAGGCCTTAACATTAGGTGACTTAGAAATATGCTTGGCTACATAGATATAATCTTCAACATTACTTCCAGCGACGTTGGCAATAATTGGCACGTCATATCTTTCAAGTTGAGGAAGTTTTTCCTCTATAATTTTATGAACACCTGGATTCTGTAAACCGATTGCATTTAACATGCCACTTGCAGTTTCCGCCACTCTCGGGGTAGGATTACCTAGCCTTTCTTCTCTCGTTGCCGCCTTAATCATAATAGCTCCAAGTTGAGATAGATCATAAAACTCTGCGTATTCCAGTCCGAATGCGAAGCAACCAGAGGCTGGCATAATCGGATTTTTCAGATTTAATCCTGGCAATGCAACACTTAATCTCTCCTCCATCACAACCTCCTAAAAAAATATGTCTTCTGCTTTAAAAACAGGCCCTTCGTAACAAATTCGAGCTGTGTCATTTGTTTCTGTCCGACAAACACATGCATAACAGGCTCCAATGCCACAGGCCATTCTTTCTTCCAAAGAAACATATCCCGTTTTATCCTTATTCATCTCCTGTAAAGCTTTCAACATTGGAAATGGTCCGCAGGCAAAATACTGTTCAAACTCTATTTGATATTTTTCTATAATATCTGTAACAAATCCTCTATCTCCTCGACTCCCGTCTACCGTACTGATATAGGTTTTCCCAAAACTTGAAAATTCCTTTTCATAAAAAATCTCTTTATCAGAGTTGAAGCCCAAGACATGGATCGTATGAATTCCACGATCATTCAGCCGTTTTGACAATTCATAAAGGGGGGGAACCCCGATTCCCCCTCCAACAAGAAGGGCTGTTTGACCAGGATTTAACGTATCCAGATGATATCCCTGTCCAAGAGGTCCCAAGACATCCACTTCTTGTCCAACTTCAACTTGAGTAAGGACTTGAGTTCCCTTACCTTCTGCTCGATAAATCACCACAAAAACCTTTTGTTCTGGGATAACCTCACAAATTGAGATGGGTCTCCGCAATAAAAATTCATTTCCTTTTCCTACTCGAATATTGACAAATTGCCCCGGTTCGATCATCGATTCTGCAATCTCTCCAAACAAGGTGAGTTTATAAATATGATAGGCAATTTCCTTATGCTCTAGAACTTTCGCTAGCTGAACCTGCATCTTTTTCTCCTATCTAATGACTGTTACTCATTCCATTTCCAACATCCGACCTTTTCAAGCCTGATCTATATGCTTTAACAGGACTCTCAGACCTGTTAAGCTACCAACATCAGTTTTCCTGGTCATCTCTTTGAAAGATTCGAGTATTCCGATTTCGAATGTAGTTAAGTGTTAATCTCACATAATACTTGAACTTTCATCAAAATCTTATGACCAATCCTCTAAATGACCATGGACGATTCTTCCCTCACAAAAGGTTAAAACTGGAATTCCAAATACTTCTTGCCCCGCATAAGGTGTGTTTCGTCCCTTGGATAAAAATGTCTCGGGATCAATTTGCATCCTTTTATCCAAATCTATCACAACGAGGTCAGCCAAAGCCCCCTCCTCTATTTTCCCATACGGCAAACCAAAAATTTCAGCGACTCTTTTTGACATCAAATCTACCACTTGATTTAGGGTGAAAATTCCTGTTTTAACAAAATGAGTGTATAGTTGAGCAAAGGCTGTCTCGCTCCCCACAATCCCAAATGCCGCCTCTGCCATCGGGACCTCTTTTTCATATGCTGCATGAGGGGCATGGTCTGTCGCAATCATATCGATTGTTCCATCCAGCACCCCCTCAATCAAGGCTTCTCGATCCTCTCTCGCTCTTAGCGGTGGATTCATCTTCCAGAGGCCACTCGCCTCATGAATATCCTCTTCATCACTGATTAAATGATGAGGACAAACTTCACACGTGACGTGAATACCATTTTTTTTGGCTTCTCTAATGAGTCGAACCGATTCCTTGGTTGAAACATGACAGACATGATAATGGCACCCTGTTGCTTCTGCCAATAAAATATCCCGTGCAATTTGAACTGACTCACAAACAGAAGGAATCCCTTTTTGCCCTAATTCTTGACTACGTTTTCCACAGTGCATACTTCCTCCCCAAATAAGAGAGTTATCTTCACAATGTGCTACAATCGCCTTACCGAGCCTCGCAACGATTTTCATGGATTGGTACATCTTATTGGCATCTTGTACACCACGCCCATCATCACTAAAGGCAAAGACATACGGTGCTAATGCCTCAAAATCAGCATATTCCTGTCCTAACTCTCCCTTTGTAATCGAACCATACGGAATAGCCCGAATAACACTATCGCGTTCAATTAACTCTAACTGAACTTTCAAATGTTCGTAGGTATCTGGAACAGGATTCAAGTTTGGCATTGGCATTACCGTTGTAAATCCCCCTTTAGCTGCGGCTCGTGAAGCCTGATCAATGGTTTCCTTATAGGAAAACCCTGGTTCCCGCCAATGCACATGTACATCAATAAAACCTGGGGATAAAAACTTGCCTTTTAGATCAATGGTCCGACCCTGTTCTACTTTCAGATGTTCGCCTATTTTCTGAATGTATTTACCTTGAATGAGAATATCTCGTTGAACCAGAAGCCCTTCCTCTAATACTCGCCCATTTTTAAGTAGTAGCATGATGACCTCCTTATAAATCATTTTCTTGAATGATTTTCTCTAAAATTGCTTGCCTCATAAACATCCCATTTTTCATCTGTGGAAAAATAAGTGACTTTTCTTGTTCAACAAGTTCATCCGCAATTTCAACGCCTCGATTAACTGGAGCAGGATGCATCACAACCGCTGTTTCTTTTAAGCGATGATAACGCTCTGAAGTCAATCCATATTGTAAATGATAGGAATCTTTATCAAATATTTGGCTGCCGTCATGGCGCTCATGCTGTACTCTTAGGAGCATACAAACATCTACTTCATCCACTACATCATCAAATTGAACCACTTCTCCCAGAGTTACATCTTTGTAGAGATCAGGACAAACAAAGCGTACCTGTGCTCCCAATCGCGTTAGCATATGGTAGTTGCTTCTTGCTACCCTAGAATTTTTGATATCTCCTACAATAATAATATTTAGTCCTTCTATTCTCCCAAAATGTTCTTGTATCGTCATCAAATCCAACAAACTCTGACTCGGATGCTCTCCACTCCCATCACCACCATTAATAATCGGAATCATTAATCCTTCTAGTTGCTGATAATAGGTCTGTTCAGGATGCCGAATAACCAAAATGGATGTCCCAATCATCTCTAAGGTTTTACAAGTATCATAGAGAGATTCTCCTTTATTTACAGAAGAGGTTGAGACTTCAAAATCTACTACCTTCAATCCCAAATGCTTTTCTGCAATTTCAAAACTCAATTTCGTTCGGGTAGAGTTTTCAAAAAATAGATTTGCGATGAAGAGATCCGGTCGATGAAGACTTGGTGCCCCAGCCTTTATTTCTAAGGCTCTATCGATTAATTGAAATACTTCATCATTCGTCAAATTTTCCATTGTCAGCAAATGTTTCATCTACACCCCTCCTTAAATTAAATACAAAAAAAATACCTTGTCGGCTAACAAGGTACTCAAAAGAAGCGTATGACAAAACATACCGCAACAAAGGAATCTCTTATTAGCCTCTCTGGACTATCTTAAAAAGATTTTCTATTCAGTTAAAATTTTATCTCCGCTCCTTTTCTAGTTGATTGTTAAGAAACAGAAAGACTATCTCTTTTGGCCTAACTCACTACTCAAAAATCTTCGATCTTCGAGTCCTAGTGAGAAACTTCTCAATTAGATAGACAAACTTTCAGTCGCCTCTCTGGACGAAAGAGAATTTGAATATAAGCTACCGCAAGTATACCTTACCCTGTGAATTTTCTCAACCATTTTTATGCTCTTTTTATAAAGTTTTTTAAGTGGTGTTTTCAAAAAGTAGTCGGTATGAGGTTTAAAATCACCTGAATCCACTTAAAAAATTCAGAAAAATCTGGATAAATAAAAACCATGACAAAGACCTAAATCCAAATCATCACATTCACTGATTATTTTTTGTACAATAAATTTTAATACGTATGGACACATCTAATACTTAACCAATTTCAAAATCAGAATACTCGCAGAATTTCAAAAAAATGACAAGGACATCTGATGATAATCGTGCAAGGCACGCAATCAATAAGTTCATCAAAGAGGCTTGACAAAATCAGATTTTGAAATCCAATGAGTATAACCGAATCACGTATAAACTGTTATACTCGTTATGAAAAACTCCAGAGATGTGAAAACACGATTCCATCCTATTTATGAACCTCCCAGGTTCAAAAACAACTTTCTTACTCCTTGTTTTAGTACTCTTTGTGAAATGAAATTCAAAATTTTCACAAACACTCGAAAAATATCACCGGAGATTTCCAAACTTTCATCACTATAATATTGCATTATTTCATGAAAAGGTTTACAATAGAGCTATATAAAGGAGGGAACTCTTATGACTCAACATTATCAACACATCATGGTTGCTTTAGATGGTTCAAAATCTGCGGAGTTAGCCCTGCACAAGGCCATCCATGTAGCTTTACGGAACCAAGCTCAACTGTTTCTTGTTCACGTTGTTGATACACGTGCCATTCAAAGTGTGACCCCTTTCGATTCTGAGGTTTATAAACAATTAAAACTTGAAGCTCAGAAGATGCTAGGGGAATACGAGGAACAAGCCCATGCTGCTGGCTTAACTGAGGTTCATCAAGTCATCGAGTTTGGAAATCCAAAAACTCTTTTAGCAACTGACATTCCAGATGAACATGAGATTGATTTGATTATGGTGGGAGCTACTGGTCTCAACGCCTTCGAACGTCTCTTAGTTGGTTCTTCATCTGAATACATTCTCCGTCATGCCAAGGTCGATTTCCTTGTTGTTCGTGATCAGGAAGATCTCTTTTAGAGCAAAAAAGACGCCTTAGTTGGCAATGTCATTAAGTTAAGACCTAGAATTTAGAATAAGACCACATTTGAAAGCTCATAATTACATCAGACTTTCAAATGTGGTCTTTTTGTGCACGCCAAATAAAGGTTTTTGTGACCTTTTTTAAAAATTATGATACTCTATAGGTGAAACTTACTAC
>NZ_JAEMED010000064.1 GCF_016458205.1 Streptococcus sp. 121
AAATAAAGCTGCTGTTTCTTTACGTGTATGTCCCTCTTTAACATATTCAAGGACACGTTTTCTAAAATCAATTCCGTATGCCATAGGAATAGTATACCACATACAGTTTATAATCTAAAAGACTATATAAGGTTCGTCAATGTGACGTTTTTTAATTACTAATTCAACTGCACGAGCTATATCACTACAATGTATAAACGGTCTTTCCTGTTGACCACCGTATACCTGAATCTCATTATTTACAACAGCATTAGCAGTCATAACATTAACCGCTAAATCAAATCTCATTCTATTTGAAGCCCCAAAAACTGTACAAAATCTCAATACAGATATTCTCATAGTTTCTTTATAATTTTCTATATCTAATTCTGAAGCTAATTTCATTTCTGCATAGGAATCGACTGGATTTGGAATAGAATTTTCAAAAAATAGTTCATTACCGAATCCATAAACACTACAACTAGAGGCAAACAAAAATTCTTTCACACCAGACTTCTTGGCACTTTTCAAAACATTTTGTGTCCCAAAAACGTTAATATCATACGAAATATTTTCGTCGACTATACATGCTGGTTCCCCAACAATTCCAGCTAAATGAATTACAATATCAACATCTTTCATCGCTTTTTGTAATTTTTCTTGAATTCTAATATCTCCGACAATCAATTGAACTCTATCAGAATCCATAAATTCAGATATCGAATTAAAACCGAATAATCCACTATCAAAAATTATTAAATTATGATTAGTATACCTAACAAGATGCTCGACTACCCTTGATCCAATATAACCACAACCTCCAGTAATTAATATATTTGACATAAATATACCTCCTCAGATTATTAGTTTTATTTATCTTATTATAACCCTTATAAACATACATATGTGGTAAATTTATGGTTCTTTTATATATATCTTTAACTGCTAAAATGTTGATTTCGCAACGTCCTCACAAAGATACCAATTAATAATTGGTATAATCTAACAACTACATTCCTCACAATTCAAAAAACAATGTCCGTTTTTTGTCCGTCAAAATCTCTTAAAAATACTCATCTAACTCAATCTTTATTTATTTCAAAACCGCTTTAAATCAACATTTTTAAACTTTATTTCAAAATTATTACAAAAAAAATCAGCCTGCAGGGGGAGTGGGAAAGAACTCCCTTGGATTCGTTACAAGTCTTTATTTCAAGTTGTAAACTGAAATGGTTACTCCCCAAACCAACCTCGCTCTTTTATGGTTAAGCTCGGGTTCAAACAGTCTCTTCCCAGACTGTCTTCACTTTTTATTCAAGGCTCTGGTACAAAGGCATATTGAATGCCTTTAGAGTTTCTAAACATACTAAGTTCATGTCAATATTGATTAGTTTTTTTGGAGGTCAAAGAGTCAGGAATCGACTCTTTGAGTTTCTGGATATTTGCTTCGCCCTCCTATCTGTTACCTCAAACAGCCTTTTAGTTGTTTGACCGAATCAACCACTGCATCAAAGAATTTTTGCTAAGGGCACCTCGAAAAACTCCGGTTTTGCATCAAATCATGTCGTAGAAATCTTGATAAATCAATGTTCGAATTTTTAAGAGTTTAGTTTTTAGAGGTGCCCCTAAATAAATGTTAGAGGAATGTTAGAGGCTGGTACTTTTTACCCAGCCCCCAACATTTCCCCTTAAAAGAAATCATCTCATCAGCTTTTTCCTTCTAATTAGGATAAAATAAAGTAAAAGAAAGGAGTTCCCTATGCCACAATTTCTCGGACAAGAAGTCCATCTTATCGGTAATCGTCCCCAAATCGGAGATTTGGCTCCTGATTTCACCCTCCTTAACAAGGATTTAGAAAAAGTCAGCTTAGCTGATTTCCAGGGAAAGAAGAAGGTTCTTAGCATCGTTCCATCCATTGACACAGGAGTCTGTTCTGTCCAAACTCGTCAATTTAATGGCAATCTTGCCAATCGCGAAGACACAACTATTATTACAATTTCCATCGATACTCCCTTTGCCCAAGCTCGCTGGTGTGGGGTCGAGGGTCTAGACCAAGCGGTTATGCTTTCTGATTACTTTGACAATTCCTTTGGAAAAAGCTACGGTCTTCTTATGGAAGAATGGCACATTCTCTCACGCGCCGTTCTGATTCTTGATGAAAGCAACACAGTTCGCTATGTCGAATACCTCGAAGACGTCCACCAAGAACCCGATTACCAAGCTGCTATTCAAGCCTTGGATTCCCTATAATCTATCAATCCGCTAGAAATCTAGCGGATTTTTTCAACAATCAGCTACTGTAGCTTCCTAATTTGTACTTGTTTGGTAACCTGATACTAATAATTCTTTAGGAACAGCTCATGAACGAATCTAATGATTACCAAATTGTCTTTGATGATGAACGGGATATCTAATCCCTCTCCTTTCAATAACGTAAGCTTTCCTCTGTCTTTTTTCATGGTATAATTTAGGAAGCAAAACAAATAAAGGATTGACCATGAATCAACTCTACCTTCTTATTCTCGGCTGGATCTCAGCCGGTATTTTTGGCTATCTGAACTGGAAAAAGCCTAATACTAACATCACTCCCATCTTCTTGGGAGTAACTGGAATTATCCAAACCCTCTACCCAACCTGGCCTTTGGGGTTAGTCTACTCCCTGATGCTCCTCTGGTATGTTTGGCGACCTGAGCGGGAACAAATCTCCATCTGGCAGATGTTGCCCTTCTTCTTTTTAACCATCTTTGCCATTCCCAATCCTCTTTGTTGGGGATACATGCTAACCTGGTCTTTCTTCCGGGATAATCGCAGCCTGTTCAACCCCATCGTGATGATGATTTTCCTCATCTTCAGCTATCTTTACCTAGCCCAACTGAGCGCCGAGTTAGGCTTGGAAACCATCAGCAATATTTTTACAGGAGTCCTCTTCATACTCCTGCCTTTACTGATTTTAGCCGGTGGATTCTTCCTCATCTACAACGGTTTCGTCCTTCTCCGCAAGGAGGGACGCTCCAAGGCCAACTACTTTTCCCTCTTTCTGGGCATTACAGTGGTGCTCTTTTATGCCCTCGTCATCGTACGACTAACCTATTATGAGTTTTTCCTCCATCATCGACTTCTAGATATTCCCTATTACATCGCTATTTACACCTATATCCTTTTCGGAATCACCTTTACTGGATTTTTGATTTATTCTTGGTTGTATTTGCATTTGCCCAAAAAGAAAAAATATGACTTTATCATCATCCATGGGGCAGGTCTCCTGGGAGGCGAAAAGGTAACTCCCTTGCTCCGGAAGCGGGTAGATAAAGCCATCGAGGCCTATCGTCGATCCAAAAACCCCGCTGTCAAACTCATTGCCAGCGGAGGACAGGGACCTGACGAGAAAATTAGCGAAGCCCAAGCCATCCAAAACTACATTCTTGAGACCACAGATATCCCAGCGGAAGCCATCGTCTTAGAAGATCGCTCGGTCAACACCTACCAAAACCTCCTCTACTCAAAGGAATTAGGAGAACAACTGGTCACAGACCCACGCTTCCTCTTTGTCACCAATGATTACCATGTCTTCCGAACCAGCATCTACGCCCAACAAATCGGCATGAAAGGTGATGGACTTGGATGTAACACAGCCAGTTATTACATCCCCAGTGCCTTCTTACGGGAATTAGTGGCCATTATCGTTCGCCTCAAATGGCTCTACGTGACCCTCTACGCCCCATTCTTCCTACTTTTGTGGGTTGGGTATCATTAATAAACAGCCAAGAGGTTGGGTCTAGCGCCCCAACCTCTTGGCTGTTTATTTATTCAGATTTTGAAATATCTTTTAGCAATCTATTCAAAGAACTGGATTGATGGAGAATTCTCAAAACGACCACTTCACGCTTACAAAACCTATAAAAAATTGAATAGTTTTTTACGAGAAGTCTACGAATATCGATCCCCTTTTCTGCTAACTCAGGAACTAAAGGACATCGTTCTGGAAAAATCTCCAAAGTTTTTATCGCATTTACTATGGCCTGATAATGACGGCGAGCTGCTAATGGGGATTTGTACTCTATAGCAATATATAGAAATAGAGCTTCTAAATCCTGTTCTGCACTACTTAGTAATCTAACAACTACCTTACTCATAAATAGCGCTTTTCGAAGTCTTCCATAACTTCCAGAAGAGGGCGCCCGGGATCTATTTCTGCTTCCTTGTAAGCAGAAACCAGCATATCTTCCAGCTCCTGGGAGGTTAAATGATCAACCTGTATTCGTCTAGGTCCTTTATGCAAGGATAAATCAAATGGAACACTTTTCTTGATTGCCACTTGTTTCAGCAGCAGATTAATCAAGGTCGACATGGGCAGTCCTAGTTTTTGTAAGACTTGCTCGGCGGCAATTTTATCAGCTTCATCAACACGAACATTGATGGTTGCAGTTTTTCCCATAGGTTTACCTCCTTCTTTTGCTCTCATTGTACTACAAATGTATCGTAACTTCCATTACGAACTGGACAAATTGACTTGAAATACCTCAACTAAGTTAAGAATCAACTGGAAAACGAATCCCCATCGTCATTCTTCACAACTCATTTTCTCCGATTGTCAAATGCTTAATTTTTGGGATTTTTGCTATAATGGAAGACATGGATACTTTAATCAAAACAACCGCAAAAAATAGCGCTTTTCGCGCTTTTGTCATCGATGCGACTGAGACTGTGCGTGCTGCCCAAGAAGCCCATCAAACCATGGCCAGTTCCACAGTAGCCCTTGGTCGGGCCCTCATCTCCAATTTACTACTTGCCGCCAATCAAAAAGGCGATACCAAGATGACCCAAAAGATCATCGGGGATTCTTCTTTCGGCCACATTATCTCCGTTGCCGACAGCAAGGGGCATGTCAAAGGTTACATCCAAAATACCGGAGTAGACATCAAGAAAACCGCAACTGGAGAAGTCTTGGTGGGACCTTTCATGGGGAATGGTTACTTTATCGTCATCACAGACTACGGCATGGGCAATCCTTATACGTCCACAACTCCATTGATTAGTGGGGAAATCGGGGAAGATTTAGCCTACTACCTTACTGAGAGTGAACAAACACCATCAGCGGTCGGACTCAATGTCTTGTTGGACGAAAACGACAAGGTCAAGGTGGCTGGAGGCTTCATGCTTCAGGTTCTTCCTGGTGCCAAGGAGGCAGATATCGCTCGCTTTGAAAAGCGCATCCAAGAAATGCCTGCCATTTCGACTCTCTTGGAATCGGATGACCATATCGAAGCCTTGCTGGGGGCTATTTATGGGGAAGATGAATTTACCCGCCTGAGCGAAGAAAAGGTCACTTTCAACTGTGACTGTAGTCGGGAACGGTTCCTAAACGTCTTAGCTAGCCTTCCAAATCAGGACTTGCAAGAGATGGCAGACCAAGATCAGGGTGCAGAAATCACCTGTCAATTTTGCCAAAAAGAATATAAATTTACCGATAAAGATTTAGAGGAACTCATCAATGAAAAATCTGAATAAACCTTTCAATATTGGAAATGTCGAGATCCCCAATCGGACCATCCTAGCGCCAATGGCTGGGGTAACCAACTCGGCCTTTCGAACCATTGCCAAGGAACTTGGAGCTGGTCTCGTGGTCATGGAAATGGTCTCCGATAAAGGAATCCAGTACAACAATGAAAAAACGCTCCACATGCTCCACATCGACGAGGGCGAAAACCCTGTGTCAATCCAGCTTTTCGGAAGTGATGCTGATAGTCTGTCACGCGCTGCCGAGTTCATCCAAGAAAACACTCGGACCGACATTGTGGACATCAACATGGGCTGTCCTGTGAACAAGGTTGTGAAAAACGAAGCCGGCGCCAAATGGCTCAAGGATCCAGACAAAATCTACCACATCCTTAAGACGGTTAAATCTCATCTAGACATCCCGCTTACCGTTAAAATGCGGACGGGTTGGGCTGACCCAAGCCTAGCTGTTGAAAATGCCCTCGCAGCCGAAAACGCTGGCGTAGATGCACTGGCTATGCACGGACGGACTCGGGAACAAATGTATACCGGAGTAGCCGATCTAGAAACCTTGCAGACAGTCGCTCAAGCCCTCACCAAAATCCCCTTCATCGCTAATGGAGACATCCGAACAGCTGAGGATGCCAAACAACGCTTGGAAGTGGTCGGTGCCGATGCCGTAATGGTCGGACGTGCCGCAATGGGGAATCCCTACATTTTCAATCAAATCAACCACTATCTGGAAACTGGAGAACTCCTCCCAGACCTTAGCTTTGAAGACAAGATGCGCATTGCCTACGAACACCTCCGCCGCTTGATTGACCTCAAAGGCGAGTACGTCGCTATCCGCGAATTCCGTGGCCTCGCTCCCCACTACCTCCGTGGTAGCTCTGGTGCAGCCAAACTCCGCGGTGCCATCTCCCGCGCAGAAAGCCTAGCCGAAATCGAAGAACTCCTTCAATTACAGGGAGTTTAAGACTGCCTAAAACGTGATCAGTTTCAGAACCTAAAATATAATAGCTGTGTGATTTTTACAGCGGAACATATTAACGAATTAAAAATAGCCCTTGAAGATAAGTCACTAGCTCCTTTTCATAAGCGTATCCAAGCCGTGTATTTTAGAAGTCAGGATAAAACCTACTCAGAAATTAAACAATTACTCAATCTATCTCATGATACAGTTTGGCGATTGGTCACTAAATATGAATCAGATGGTTTATCAGCTCTAACAAAAGAAAGGCGTGGAGGTCGACGTAACGCTTATCTATCTTTTGAAGAGGAAGCTGAATTTTTACAAAATGAATTGAAATCTGCTCATGCTGGAGAGAGTGTGACAGCTAGTCATTTACATCAAGCTTATCAAAAGAAAATTAACAAATGCACATCAAAAGTAGCCTTCTACGATCTTTTAAAACGTCACAGATGGCGAAAGAGTACTCGTCATCCACAACATCCTAAATAATCCTGAACCCTGACAAGGGTTTAAGAAAATTTGAAACGTCTATAAGAAAAAACCATCAATTGTGACAATGTCATTAAGTTAAGACCTAGAATTTAAAATAAGACCACATTTGAAAGCTCATAATTACATCAGACTTTCAAATGTGGTCTTTTTGTGCACGCCAAATAAAGGTTTTTGTGACCTTTTTTAAAA
>NZ_JAEMED010000065.1 GCF_016458205.1 Streptococcus sp. 121
GCATACGCTCAAGGCCTTGACACAAAATCCCCTTCTCTTTGCTTCACAACTAGGCTCAGCAGGCATCAATCTGCCAAATAAATTGTCCTATTTTTAGAAAAATGGTTGACAAATGGTAGAAAAATCTTGAGGAAGATTTTGAGCTTGCTGATAAAACTTTTGAAGAAAGTTTCAATGAAGTACGGCAAGACGAGCTAACACAGTAATAAAAGATAAACTAAAAGAGGATAATAGATAGGTCATGAATCAAGTAGTACTAGTTTGTAGAAATGTTTCCTGTATTACAAAAAGTTACAGGAGCAACACAGTTCTTTTAAGAAGGGGTCTTCGGTCTTTTTTTAATAGAAAATTATGATAAGATAGAATCATCAAGTAAGAAAGAGAATTCATTTAACATGAAATTAAACAAAAAAATTATGTTGGCATCCAGCTTGCTTCTTTCAGTATTTGCTGGAAATAACGATGCTCAGGCAACGGAGCAAGATGGAAACTGGACACCTCGTACAACGGAACAAATTCATGATAACCTCGTTCGTGAAAACGATACCTTGGCTTACACTGTTCAATATGGAGATACACTTGGACAAATTGCTGAAGCAATGGGTGTTGACATGGCCATCTTGGCTCGTTTGAACCAAATCGAAAATGTCAATGTCATCCAACCAGGTATGTTGCTTCGTGTAACCGTTGATGCCAACAATCAACCGTTGACATTTGAAGTTATCAATCCTCAAGTGGAAGGCCCAGCATCTCATGTTGCGAGCGTGGACTTGACTTCCCAAGAAATCTATACCCAAGATCAAGTCATCCCAATGTCCCAAACAACAGCCACAATCGTTGAAGAAGATAAGGGACCGACTTATATGGCAGTGCAACCTCCTGCAGCTAATCCAGCTGTAGAAGCAGCTAGTGCTCCTGCAGCTCCTCAATTGGTTGCTACTAGCACTGCAGCTCAAGAGGCTGGACAAGAAGTAGCACAGGCTGCTCTTGAAACACCAGCTCAACCAGCTGCAGAAGCTCCAGTAGCTCCAGCTCCTGAAGTAGCTGCTCCAACTCAACCAGCTGAGCAAGCACAAACTCCTGCACCTGCACAACCTGCAGCCCCAGCTACTGAAGAACTCTTAGCTGATGAGCTTCATGATCACGTTCATGACCATGCTGAAGAAGCCCCCCAACCAGCTGAGCAACCTGCAACACCTGCTCCAGCTCCAGTTGAAGAGCCAGCAGCTCCAGCCCCTGCACAAGCAGCTCAAACTTCTACACCGGTTGACACTTCAGGTCTTCAACCAGTTGCAGCTAACTTCATGCAGGATATTGCGAATCAATTTGGAATCACTGATTATTCTAAATACCGTGCAGGTGACCAAGACCACGGGCTTGGACTCGCGGTAGATGCAATGGTCTACAATGATACCGCTCTTGGTAACCAGGTTGCCCAATATGCTGTAGATAACATCAACAATGCCAATATTTCTTACATCATTTGGCAACAACGTTTCTATGCACCAGTGAATAATATCTATGGTCCAGCCAACACTTGGAACTTGATGCCAGACCGTGGTGGTGTAACAGCTAACCACTATGATCACGTACATATTTCCTTCAACGGTTAAGATATGGAATAATGCAGCCAGCCTAAGCTGGCTGCATTTTTGGAGGTTTCATGGCTAATTTAAAGGATATTTATTCGGAAGAAAAGTTGCAAGAGATTGTGACTGTGTTTGCTTCGGTAGAGTCTGCATTTCCGAAAGCTGAGTTTTTGGCTGCTGTTGGTAAAGAAGGCTGGGACTCTTTGAGTTTACGTCAGCGTCATGAGCGGTTGGCGCGTGCTTTGGTAGATAGCTTAAATCGCCCTTTTGAAGCAGTGGCGCCTTTTCTTCAAGAAGTGGGAGCTCGCGTTCAAGGTTTCTCATGGTTGTTTTTACCAGATGTGGTGGCTTTATATGGATTAGAGAATGTTCAAGATTCGATGGAGACGCTTGCGATTTTAACCGAGTCTTCCTCGGCGGAGTTTGCTATTCGATCATTTCTAGCTCAGAATTTCCCCCAGACTTTTGAGCAAATGAAGTCTTGGTCAGTGTCTGAGAATGAGCACCATCGGCGCTTGGCTAGTGAGGGTTTACGGCCTAATCTTCCTTGGGGGAAGAAGATTCCCGGATTGGAGATGCATCGGTTACAGATTTGGGAGCTTTTGGAGGAATTAAAAGGGGATGGTTCCCTCTATGTTCGAAAGTCTGTGGCTAATCACTTGAATGATTGGACCCGGACCCATCCAGAAGAGGTGCTGGATTTACTGGAGTCCTGGCAGGGTACGGGGCCTGAGACAGATTGGATCATTAAGCGGGCTGCGAGGAATCTACTCAAGGCCGGGCATCACCGGGCACTGGCTCTTTTTGGCTACAGGAGTCGCGAGGATGTGGAACAGGTCACTTGGTCTTTTCCTCAAAAAATAAAAAAGGGCGATCGAATGGTAGTGGATTATCAGGTCAGGGTGGGGCAGGCAGGGCCCCTCCGCTTGGAGTTGCAGATTGACTTTGTCAAAGCGAGTGGGAAGCAGTCGACTAAAATCTTTATGCTCAGAGATCGAGAGGCGGCAGAAATCGAAGGTCAGTGGCGCTACGACTGGCTGGATAAGACCACGCGTCGACATGCGAATGGTCCCCACGAACTGTGTCTTCTCTTAAATGGACAAATTCTAGCAGAGGGCGTTCTTGAGGTCAACGGCTTTGGTGATAAGGAATTGTGATGGTCGTCTTCAAGGATGGCAATTGGTCAAAATAGGGGGTCTGTGGTAGGATGGTACTATTGAAATCATGAAAGTGAGAGATAACAATGGATAAAATTGAAATTTTTGAGAACGATACCATTATTCAAGAGTATTTTGAAAAGCTGAAAGTTTTGGTTTCCAAAAAATCGATTTTTGCCCAACAAATTGGTCTGTTGGAGGTCGCCACACTTCTTCGGGACTATTTTCATGAGGCGGGAGCCGACGAGGTTGTGCTGGATTCTTCCTATGCGGCTCCCTTTGTCATGGCTCAATTTTTGTCGAATCGACCAGATGCTAAGACCTTGATTTTTTACAATCATTACGATACGGTCCCTGCGGACGGGGATCAGATCTGGACCGGGCAGCCGTTTGAGGTCAGCGTGCGCGATGGTTACCTGTATGGTCGGGGGGTCGATGATGATAAGGGCCATATTACAGCCCGCCTATCAGCCCTCAAGAAGTACCAGGCCGAGTCTGGTGGGGACCTTCCTGTCAATGTCATTTTTATTGTGGAAGGTGCAGAGGAATCTGCTTCTGTCGATTTGAATTTGTATTTAAAAAAATACCAAGAGCAGCTAGTAGGGGCAGATTTGCTGGTCTGGGAGCAAGGGCATCGAAACAGCAAGCACCAGTTGGAGATAGCGGGTGGTAATAAAGGAATTGTGACCTTTGATTTGTATGTATCCTCGGCTGCCCTGGACATCCACTCTTCTTTCGGTGGGGTGATTGATTCGGCGTCTTGGTATCTCATTTCCGCTCTAAATTCTATGAGGGCAGTGGATGGTCGGATTCTGGTCGAGGGAATTTACGATCAGGTGCAAGAACCTAACGAACGAGAGCTAGCTTTGGTGGAATCCCATGCTTTGGCGAGTCCAGAATCCTTTAAGGAAATCTATGGCTTGACCCTGCCATCTCTAGTGGAGGATCGCCGCGCATTCCTCAAACGTCTGTACTTTGAACCTTCCATTACCATTGAAGGACTATCCACAGGCTATTTGGGGCAAGGTGTGAAAACCATTATCCCAGCAGAGGCTCATGCCAAGATGGAGGTCCGTCTGGTTCCAGGATTAGATCCTGATGATGTTTTGGAAAAGATTCGTCAACACTTGGCCAAACACGGATTTGAACAAGTCCAGGTGGCATTTACCTTGGGAGAGAAGAGTTACCGGAGCGACATGTCGGCTCCTTCCATTTTAAAAGTGATTGCCCTGGCAGAGCAGTTGACACCAGAGGGTGTGGCTGTGCTACCGACATCCCCGGGAACTGGGCCCATGCATACGGTCTTTGAGGCTCTGGGAGTCCCGATTGCAGGCTTTGGCCTAGGTCATGCCAATAGCCGCGACCATGCAGGAGACGAAAACGTCAGCATTGCTGATTATGTCAGTCACGTGGAGCTGGTACAGGTTTTAATCGCTAGTTATGAGTAAAACAATGGCGGCTGTTGGCCGCCTTTTTGGAGGAAAGATGATACGAGAAGCAAGTGCCGAGGATTTGGATAAGATTTTAGCCATTTGGCTGGCAACCAATTTGGAGGCTCACGAATTTGTGGAGGCGTCCTATTGGCAGAACCAGCTTTTACAGGTTGCCCAAGCCATGGATACGGCAGAGGTCTATGTGGCTGAGGATTTTGGTTTTATTCAAGGCTTTATTGGTCTCCAAGGTTCCTACATCGCAGGTCTTTTTGTTGCCCAAGAATTTCAGGGACAAGGGGTGGGGACTCAGCTCTTAACCTTCGCAAAGGAGAAGCAGTCGTCTTTAACCCTCTCCGTTTTTGAAAAAAATAAAAAAGCAATTGCCTTCTATGAAAAGCAGGGATTCCGAGTGGAGAAAAGGGAGATCGATGCTGCGACGGGGGAGGAACAATTCTGGATGACTTCTGAGGCCGCTCACTAAAGAGGGGTTGAGTCCTAGAGCATCAAATATACGCTTTTAGTTTAGCTTTTGTTCCTGTGTTAGCTCGTCTTGCCGATAAAACTTTCGAAGAAAGTTTTATCGGCAAGTTCAAAATCTCTGAAAGAGATTTTGAGCTGTCTACGGCTTGCTGCCTTGTACTAAAAGAATATACAAGGAACAAACTGGTTTCTCACACTTTGTTTGTATGGAGTGATGAGCTGAAGGATGTCTAGGAATCCACTGCTTTTGAGGTTGGTGTTTTTAAGTGGCGAGCTGTTTGAAAAATACAAGGGGCAATACCAGTATTTAGAGCAGTAGTCATTTTTTAGAAAGACACAGATGGAAAAAGTGGTATAATAGGTTGCATTGGAGGTAAAGTTAGATGAAAACAGCAGTTTATCAAAAACCTGGACAGGTTGGCCTTGTTGAGGTCGACCGTCCTCAGATTCAAGATAGTCAAGATGCAATCATTCGGATTGTTCGGACTTGCGTCTGTGGTTCAGACCTCTGGCGTTATCGCGATGAAAATATGGAGTCTGGAGCTATGAATTCTGGTCATGAGGCAATTGGGATTGTGGAAGAAGTTGGTTCCGACATTACAACAGTCAAACCAGGTGACTTTGTCATTGCTCCCTTTACTCATGGTTGTGGAGAATGTGATGCTTGTCGGGCAGGGTTTGATGGAACCTGTGATAACCACATCGGCAATAACTGGTCTGGTGGAGTTCAAGCGGAGTACATTCGTTTCCACTTTGCCAACTGGGCCTTGATTAAAATTCCAGGTCAGCCATCGGATTACTCTGAAGGAATGCTGAAGTCCTTGTTGAGTTTGGCGGACGTCATGCCGACAGGATACCATGCGGCGCGTGTGGCAGATGTGAAGCCTGGTGATAAGGTTGTTGTTATTGGTGATGGAGCTGTTGGGCAGTGTGCGGTTATTGCAGCGAAGATGCGGGGAGCTTCCCAGATTATCATGATGAGCCGACATGCGGATCGCCAAGCCTTAGCTCTTGAGTTTGGAGCGACTGCTGTCGTAGCAGAACGTGGGCAAGAAGGAATTGCTAAAGTCCGTGAAATTCTCGGTGGCGGAGCGGATGCTGCGTTGGAGTGTGTGGGGACAGAGGCTTCTATTGATCAAGCCTTGGGAGTGCTTCACAATGGTGGTCGTATCGGTTTTGTCGGTGTGCCGCATTATAACAACCATGCTTTGGGATCAACCTTTGCGCAGAATATCACCATCGGTGGTGGTTCCGCATCGGTTACTACTTATGATAAACAAGTTCTTTTGAAAGCTGTCTTGGATGGTGACATTAATCCTGGTAAGGTCTTTACAACTTCCTATGCCTTGGAAGAGATTGATCAGGCTTACCAAGACATGGATCAACGGAAGTCTATCAAATCCATGTTGATCCTCGATTAATTTTACCTTTTGCTAGGTCAATCTGGACTATGAAAGCTCGTAGGAAACACAGGGGAGGACCTCCAATGTCATTAAGTTAAGGATTTCGAAAGCTCCTAAATCGAGCTTTCGAAATCTTTTTTTGCTATACTTAGGCTCAAGGAGGTGGATAGAATGCCAAATCAAGTAAAGAAGCAACTACGAAATAGTATTACTGCTGTGATAAAGCGAGATAGAGAAAGTTTGATTCACAACCCATCTGATTTTACTCGTAATAGGGAACTGTCTCTCGATAAAACGGTGAATCTAATCCTTGGCATGTCCGGGAAATCTATTTCTAAAGAATTGTTAGATGCTGATATTTGGATCACGGAATCTGCTTTTGTACGAGCTCGCTACAAGATAAAATCAATTGCTTTCCATAAAATATTCAAAGAATTCACCTTAAAAATCCCTATAAATGACTCAATCCCTATTCTAGCTGCAGATGGAAGTGACGTGAATATTCCTAGAAATCCAAAAGATGAGGGGACCTCTTTTCAAGTTGGTGAAGGAAATAAGCCGTATAACCTGATTCATCTGAACGCATTTTATGACCTTAACACAGGTATTTATACTGATGTCATCGTGCAAGATAAAAGAAGCGTAGATGAGCGACAAGCGGTCATTGATATGATGGAGGTGTCTCCCTTTTGAAACAGCTCTGGTAATCATGGATAGAGGATATGAAAGTTACAACCTTATGGCACATTTTGAGCAAAAAGGATGGAAATATATTATCCGTGTCCAGAATGGTCTGGAATCTTTTGCATCAAGATTTCATTTACCGGATACCTCAATTGAAAAAGAAGTTGCCATCAAATTGTCTAGGAATCAGACAAAACAGATGAAAAATCTTTATAAACAGTCTCCAAAAAAATATCGATTTGTACCCCATA
>NZ_JAEMED010000066.1 GCF_016458205.1 Streptococcus sp. 121
ACCCATCTTTATTTATAGAAAAGCTTGATCGTTCATAAAAATCATCAGAATTGCAATTATTTATTGCTTGTTTCTGATGATTTTTTTGATAGTTACGCAAAGATATTCAGGGTATGAATAATTCGGGTTTTTTTATTTTTTACATAAACATATCCTTGTTATTTTTATTTCAAAAAAATTAAAGTATAATGGGGCTATGAATATCAAGGAAGAGATTAAAGCGCTAGCCCAGGAAATCGGGATTTCGAAAATTGGATTTACCACAGCAGATGACTTCAACTATTTAGAAAAATCGTTGCGATTAGCCCAAGAAGAGGACCGGTCATCAGGATTTGAACACAAGATTCTTGAGGAACGATTGGATCCAAAACTCAGTTTAAAGTCTGCCAAAACCATCATTTCTATCGCACTAGCCTATCCTCATAAATTGCCACAGCCGGTTGAAAAGTCTGAGTTTAAACGAGGTAAGTTCACTCCTTCTTCCTGGGGACGGGACTACCACTTCCTCCTGCAGGAAAAAATGGAGGCCTTAGCCCAAGCTATTTGCCAATTGGATACTGATCTAGAATACAAGACTATGGTCGATACAGGAGCTCTTGTCGACACCGCTGTCGCTCAACGGGCTGGATTAGGCTTTATCGGAAAAAATGGCCTTCTCATTACTGAGGAATACGGATCCTATGTTTTCTTGGGTGAGCTAATCACCAATCTAGAAATTGAACCAGACCAGCCCGTTCCCAATGGCTGTGGGGAGTGTACCCGCTGCATGACCTCTTGCCCGACATCTTGTCTCATTGGGGATGGCAGTATGAATGCCAAACGCTGCCTCTCTTTTCAAACCCAAGACAAAGGAATGATGGATTTAGAATTCCGTAAGAAAATCAAATCTGTGATTTATGGTTGTGACATCTGTCAAATTTCTTGTCCTTATAACAAGGGGATCTTGAATCAGGCGCACACGGATATCGATCCTGAACTGGCTCATCCCCAACTCCTCCCGTTTTTGGAGTTGAGTAATGGACAGTTTAAAGAAAAGTTCGGTCAGGTAGCCGGCTCTTGGCGTGGAAAGAATATTCTTCAAAGAAATGCGATTATTGCTCTGGCCAATAGCCGTGATCGCTCTGCCATTCCCAAACTACTTGAAATCATAGATAAATCTCAAAATAAAATCCACGTTGCTACTGCCATCTGGGCGCTAGGACAAATCGTTCCTAAACCGAATTCAGAAATGATTGCTTTTATTGAAAGCTTACAAGGATTGGATGAGGACGGTCAGTTAGAACAAACCAGACTTCTAGAAAAATGGCAAGCCAATCCTGTTTAGTTTGATACTTGATAACGAAAATAAAACTGCAGCCAGCCTGATACGTCACAGAATCTCCCGCTTGGCTGCAGTTTTGATTTGGAACGAAATGAACTTATGTTGTTTTCTCAGAATTCTTTCGTTGGTCCATCCCTTGATAATCATAAATCCGAACCTTGGGATTTTCTTTTGGGCTGCGGATTTTAAAATAAAAATAATGGTCTGCCCCATCTCGACTCTTGGTTTTATGGAGTCGGAAATAATTGGTTTGCTTCAAAGCCATTGTCAGCAAAATATCATCAACTAAAAAGGTCAAAGGATCCACTCCCTTGTAATAACGGTGAAAATCTTCCTCAAAAGTTAGGTAAGAATCTGAGAAATAGTCTAATTGTAATAGATCATCATAGATTGCCTTCCGATTCATCCAATACCTCCACAAGACTTAATTCTAAAATATCGTCTATTTGGACTCTACGATACCCTTCACTGGTTCTCAAGGTCACAGTTTCAGTTCCCAGTTCACTGACCACTCCTTGATAGGATGTTCTTTGCCCTCTCTGTTTACTAACAATAGCACCTTGTGCTTGATGCTGGTAGAGTTGGCCTAAACGAATTAAAATATCCAATCTAGACAAGGAAGAAGACAAATCCACTTGTTTTCTGTCCTCTTCTAAAGAGGTCACGTGCTCTGATAAGAAAAAGCCCATCCATTTTTGCATACCCGAATCTCGGTAATCACGCGCTGTTTGATAGGGAAGATAGTTGCGGTCAATCATGTTAAACCGTCCAATCCACCAGCAGAGTGTCCCCCAACTAGCTTACTACGAGCCAAAGAACGAGAAGCCTCCGTCAAGGCCGTCGCTTTCTGCAGGCTAGCAAAACCAAACTCTTGCCGAATCTGATCAACAGCTAACTGCAGGCGTTCTTTTTTCAGTATTTCTTCTGGGTCTTCAAACAGATTCAGCAGGGTCAATTCCTCACTAACAAAAGATCCATAGGAAACAGCAATTCTTCTGACAGAGCCACCGGTATGCTTTTTACGAAACAGTTGCAGGACATATTGCTGCAGCATTTCAGTCTGGTTAACGGGCTCCACCTGCATCTGACTTCGGAAAGACTTTTTCTCATCGAAGCCGGAGTACCCAATGTAGATTGAAATCTTGGTTGTCTTCTTCTTCCGCTTTCGTAGTCGAATGGCTACTTGTTCTGCCATCTCTTTTAGAACAAGTTCAATCTCTTCCTGTCGGTCATAATCTCTGGGGAGAACTTGGGAATTCCCTAGCCCCTTAGATTTTGGCTTATAGGGACGTTGAACCTTACTTTCATCAATCCCGTGGGCATGGAACCACAATTGAACCCCGTAAACACCCAATTCCTTCTTCAATTGATCTGGATTAGCTGCAGCCAACTGACGGATAGAGTAAATACCAAGGTGCTGCAGCCGTCTGGACATAGCTTCCCCTATCCCCCAAAAATCGGTTAATTTAGGAATAGACCAGACCTTTTGTACCACATCTTCATAAGACCAGTTAGCTCGCATTGTTGCCGTTTTTTTGGCCTCATTATCTAGTGCTAACTTTGCTAAAAGAGGATTGGCGTTGGAAAGACCTACAGCTGAGTAAACACCTGTCTTACGATAGATATCCCGCTGGATTCGAGCACTCACCATCTCTAATTTCTTTTTGCGACTGAGACTCGGGTTTGGAATAAAGTAATTCAGGGAAGCGCTTAGGTCTAAAAAGCCCTCGTCTATCGAGTAGGGTAGAATATCCTCTAAGCCTGCATATTGCTGGAATACCTGTTGAATTTCCATATTTTTTTCAATATAAAGATCCATTCGAGGTGGGACAATCAAACTGTTTCGCGCCCACTCTTCAACAAAGGCCACATAGGCAGAATCTGTAGGTAACCCCTGCCTGTGAGCTACTCCATAGGAAAAACGCCGAGTTCGGATATCAAAGGGTAAATCACGCGCCCGTCCCACATTAGACTTACCAAACACCTGTTTAAAGAGCGGGGAAGAAGCCAAAATCAAGCCATTGGAATTGTCAGCTCGACTCATGACACATAGGGAAGTCTTGAGCGGGTGCAATCCCCGCATAGCGCATTCCACACTCGCATAAAAAGATTTCATATCAACGAACGCTATATCACTACGAGGCTCCCGGCTATAATCAAAGAGCTCTATTGACTGATTCTCTTCCACATACTACACCTCCTCCACAGGTCGGAAATGTCCAATAACTTTGCCGACAATCCGAAAATCATCCTCAGGACCAGCGAACATATCTGCATAATCGGAATTAAAGGACACAATACGATAACCTTCCGGTTCACGGTATACCCGCTTGATATAAGCACGTCCATTCAAGGAAATGGCATAAACAGCTCCGTCATAGTCAAATCCGTCATCATCAAATAAGGCCACCTCCCCATCAAAGTATTTAGGCTCCATGGAGTCCCCTTGAATAAAGGAAGCAAAATCATAAGAATACTCCTGATCTGTATAAACGGTCTGGAAGGATTGCTCATCGTAATAGGCCTCCCCAAAACCAGCTGATAACGGCACCTGATCTAGCACCTGAACCGCAAACAATGGCACCACCTTGGACTTGGTTTCTGCTGCTACTTGAGCTTCCAGTAAGTTCTCAACATAGTCCTCGGCCTTCAGTTTATTGCTAGCGTTTAGTTGTAAATACGGATGAACAATGGCATATTCCGATTCAAAATAGGTCGCTTCCACCTCAAAAAGTGCAGCTAACTTTTCCAAATTCGCTTGGTTTGGTTTGGCCCGTCCCAACTCCCAACTAGCATAAGAAGCTCTGTTAATTCCTAAAACCAGTGCAACATCCGCTTGTGTCTTCGCTTGCTTCTCGCGCAAGTCTCTTAATCGTTGACCAGAAAACATAAAAAACCTCCTATGTGTTTTATTAAACACATTATACATAAAAAAGAGATGGATGTCTATCCATTATCTAAAAAATAGAAATCCCAAATTATTCATACCTAACTTAAAAACCTTCCAGAAACCGTATTGATTACAGGGTTTCTGGAAGGTTCTGCTTTTCACCCATTGGGTGAAACGTTCGACTAGACAAAAAAGGATTTCCCCTTTAT
>NZ_JAEMED010000067.1 GCF_016458205.1 Streptococcus sp. 121
ATCACGGAGTAACGCATGTCTTTTTGGAAAGTACTGGACAATACTGGATTCCTGTCTTTAATATTTTTTCTGAATCTAGTTTGGAATTCTCCTTGGCACATCCACAACGAGTCAAAAATGTTCCGGGTCGGAAAACAGATATGAAAGATGCCGAATGGTTAGCACAACTGGGCCGCTGTGGTTTAATTGAATCATCCTATTTACCCACACCTGAAGTTATGGAGCTTCGCCTACTAACTCGAAGATATCGGTCCTATAAAGAGAGCCTTACTCAGATTAAAAATGAGATTCATAATCTTCTTCAGAAATCCAATATTAAATTAACAAGCTTTCTTTCTGACATATTTTCAAAAACCGGTCATGCTTTACTGGAATTATTCATAAACGGAGAAGTCATTGATGAAGAGAGTGTTAGAGCTTGTATGCACGGCCGTGTCAAAGCTCAAGCTATAGACTTGGTTGAAGCCATGAATGGAAAGCTCTCCAGCGAGGACTGTTTTCTCATGTCACAAAGTCTAATACAATATCGCATGATACAGAGTCTCATTGAGGATTTGGATCAGCATATTAAATCCTATATAAATAAACACTTCCCCGAAGAATATCAATTATTAATGACTGTACCTGGGATGAGTGAAAATGCAGCAGCTGTTATTTTATACTCTTTTAGTTTATCTTTTATTACTGTGTTAGCTCGTCTTGCCGTACTTCAGTACTGTCTACGACTCGCCACCTTGTACTAAAAGTAAACTAAAAGACTATAGCGGAAATTGGTCCTGATGTAGATGCATTTCCAACAGATGGACACCTAGCCTCATGGGCTGGTCTATGTCCAGGTTCCTATGAAAGTGCTGGTATTAAAAAATCCTCGCGAATAACGCAAGGAAATAAATACTTAAAACATGCCTTAACGATCTCGGGTATGATAGCAGGTCACTCCAAAGATCCAGCTTTCTCATCTTTATACAATCGAGTTTCCCAAAGAGGAAGTAAGATGAAGGCTGTTATCGCTTGTGCTCATAAGATACTAAGAATTGTCTACAAACTTTTGAAAACACATCAAACTTATGAAGCAGCAAAAGCATTAGGGATGCGGCAACACCCTTAAGACATTTTTAAATATGTTCACCTTAAGTATAACACAGATAGTGTTTTTTTGCGCTTTTTTACTGTGTTATTTTCAAATAAAAGACTATACTTGGAAGATCCTCGGCGTTTAAGTGAGGTGCTGGGACAGGAACTACGGCGTTTCCATGAGCTAGATGTTGATGGTTGTCCGGTTATGCACAGGACGGAGACTTTTCTGGACCTGACTGAAAGGAACTATCGGTTAGGGCACTTCAATCCAACTTTATTCGAATCTTCCTTTTCTTTTTCTTCCGCAGAGGAGGCCTATAAAGTACTGCAAGATGGTAACAATCTGTTTCAAAGTCGTGTGCTTCTGCACGAGGATTATTGCCTTCCCAATGTGATGTTGCAGGATTGGCGGCTGACGGGCTTCATTGATGAGGGAACCGGAGGTGTGGGTGATCGGAATATGGATCTCTTTTGTGGGATTTGGAGTCTCAACTTTAACCTTCAAACCAATGAGTTCGCGGATCGTTTTTTGGGATGCTTATGGCCGTGATGTTGTCAACCTGAGCTATTTTCTGTGATTGCGGCGGCAGAGGTCTTGGTCTAAAAGAAGGTGTGTGTAACCAGTTAATAGACTGAGACAATGTTTGTGTAAGCCTTTTCAAAACCTGCTAATTTTTGTATAATATATTGTGAAAAAAGATTCAAAAAGTGAGGAATTGTTATGGCCGCAGAAAATAGTTTAATGTCTATCTTAAAAAAGGGTATTTTGAAAAAAGAAGACTTGTATGATACAAGCTATTGGGCTTATGCGTTGAGATCGATTTTGGCCAGTGTCTATTTGGCGGTTGGAATTGCTATTTCGATGTTTACAGCTGATAAAATGAATCAATTCGTTCCTGGATTGGGCAGGTTTGGATATGGTCTTCTTTTTGGATGGGGGCTCTTAATTCTGCTTTACATGAATACCGAATTGGGAACTTCAAATATGATGTATATGACAGTAGCTACCCATCGAAAGTTACTGACTCCTAAAAAAGCATTGAAAATCCTAGCCACCTGTATAGGATTTAATTTTATTGGGGCTATCATCGTAGCATTCTTCTTAAGTCAAACTTCTCCGTTTTTAATGGAGAGTCGTTTCTTAGTGGAGGGAACAGTGGCGAAATTGGCTAAGAGTCCCTGGGTTTTATTTATGGATGGTGTTTTTGCAAATATTATTGTGAACATCTCCGTCTTTTGTTATTTACGAATGAAGGATGATGCAGGGAAACTGATATCTGTTGCCTTTATTATGTATATTTTCGCATTCTTTGGTTTTGAGCATGTCATTGCGAATTTTTCTATATTCTTTTTATCGATTTTTACAACTGGTGGTGCTGTTGAAGGGATGACACTGACTAGAGTTCTGATGAATTTCCTCATGTCAGGTTTGGGAAATTTCGTTGGTGGAGGTCTTGTTATCGGCTTATTGTATAGCTGGTTGAATGAGCAGTCGGATCTTTATGTGGATTAGATGAAACTTTTAGGTATTGAATTGTATTTGGTATTCTCACAGTCAGGCTAGAATCCAGAGTGTACTGATTTTACACGGGAAAAGAATACTCGGTTCGTTGTGTTCGAAGAATGAGCTCTAAACTTTCGAATTTTCTAGGGCAAGCTAGGAGAAAATAGGCTATCTTTATTTTAGGGTGAATGATTGTTTTACATTCCCAATTGACCTTGATCCCAGGCTATCGATAATTAGACTTCCTGCAAAACAGTGACGGAACTTGAGATTCATCGGAGTTATCATTTGAAAAAAGACTGAGTCACAAAAAGTCACAAGATATTTCAGTGTGGTTATGCGCTATTTCCTGCTGTGAAATTGGATCACATACATTGGTTCCGCAGGAAGTCCATTGTTTAGATCAAGTCTCTTTAGTTGTCTCTTCTTCTTTGTCATGCTATCCTGTAAATCAACTAGAAGGAAGAGGTTCTAATTTTCCCTTATGAAAAAATGGAAAAAGGTGTTGCTGGCAGCTTTGGCTTTGGTAAGTCTGGGTGCTGGTTGTCTTGTAAATAAGGAGGTCGCTGCGGTGGAGAAGTTTACGTTTCCGGCGGAGGATGAGAAGCACGAAGGGACTTGGCTGACCTGGCCGCATGCTAAGACTTATGGAAAGGCTTACCAAAAAGCCGTTGAGCCTATTTGGGTTCAGATGGCCGAGTCCCTGCATACAGGTGAGAAGGTGCACATCATGGTCTACGATGAGCAGGAAGAAGCGCGTGTTCACGCGCTTCTGGAGAAGGAAGGCTTGGATATGAGTCAGGTTGACTTTTTGGTTGTGCCTAGTGATGATGTCTGGTCTCGTGATACGGGTCCGATGTACGTACGGGACGAAGCAGGGGAGTTGCGGATTGTCGATTTCGGTTTTAATGGCTGGGGGGGGCAAGATGGAGTCCGCAAATGACGATGTCATTCCCCAGCGTGTGGCAGAGGCCAAGGGGTACTCTCGCCTAGACGTAGCAGACTTTGTCTTGGAAGGTGGTTCGGTTGAGTTGGACGGTCACGGGACTGCTCTGCTCACGCGCAGCGCTGTCCTGAATGAGAATCGGAATCCTGGTATGAGCCAGGAAGAGGCGGAAGCCTACATGACTCAGTATCTGGGCGCTGCGAACTTTATCTGGTTAGATGGGGTCAGTGGTGAAGATATTACCGATGCCCATATTGATGCTATTGCCCGTTTTGTGGATGACAAGCGGATGGTAGCAGTGAGCAAAGCCGATTTTTTTGATTTATATGAAGGAATTAAAAGGAAGGATTTAGAGATTCTTTATGCGGCTCAAAATGCAAAAGGTGAGGCGTACGCAATTACCGAGTTGCCCCTGACCAAGAAAAACGTGAAGGGGCTCGACTACAAGGGCAGCTATGTCAATTTCTACGTGGGGAATGAGGTTGTCTTGGTACCAATCTATTCCGATGCGAATGACCAAGAAGCCATGGACAAAATTCAAAAACTTTACCCGGATCGGGAAGTGGTTGGAATTGACGTCAGCAAGCTTTACAAAAAAGGCGGGATGATCCACTGTGTGACCCAGCAACAGCCACAACCATAAGATAGGTAAGTATCTTATTAAATTAAGATATAATCCCGAGTTTATCACTTTAAAAAAGACAAAAGATAGCTAACCCCTTGGGGGACAAGGCGTTTGGCTATCTTTTTTAATTATTTTCGTGTTGTATATGAACCTCTAGCATAATTTCTTAATTCCTCGAACTTCACAACTCCCTTTGTCCAGTCAATTCCAAGAAGCTTATTTAACTCCTGCATATC
>NZ_JAEMED010000068.1 GCF_016458205.1 Streptococcus sp. 121
TTACCGGTTTCATAAAGGCTTACGATGGTTTCTTTGAATTCTTTACTATACTTTTGTGACATATGGACTTCTCCTTTGGTTTGAGATAATTCTACCAAATCGTGTCCATGAAATCATACTAACACCAGGAATATAGGTAGAGTAGACGATAGATTCTTTGACTCAGGATATGATGATTTTATTGTTTCGGACGTCGATATACTTCTGGAATTGATAAAAATTAGAGATAATATTCCTGATAATCTACATGCAGGTTTTATTCAGACGTGCCAAAATCTAACAGATAAATTAGGATTATCTTTTAATCAACGCCAAAATAAAGGAATATATAATTATTGTTGGAATGTATCTCCTTATGATCGTGTTTTCTACATAGATAATGAATTAAATGTGTTCAGATGTACGGTTACAGTTGGTAGGCCAGAGTATATCCTGGGAAATTTGAAGACGGTTGATTTATTGAATTACCAACATGAAACGAGAACATTTTTAGATAACTCAAATTGTAAAAGTTGTGTTATAGGTGGTTTTTGTTCTGGAGGATGTGCTTTATCGGCTGATATAGATTTTCAAAAACAATGCTCTTGGGAACTACAAGAGTTTGAAAAGTTCGTAGACTTAATTCTCATTCCAGAAATTGTCTCTCTATTAGGTGAATTAAATGTCAAAAGCGTTTAAATTATTGATCGTATCTCAAGCTTTAGCTAATCTAGCGGATATTTTTTTACGAATATCGGTTATGACATATGTTTACATGTTATCAAAGTCTGCTCTGGTGACTGCCATTATTCCTATTGTAATTGGGATTTCCTCTTTTCTAGCTAGCCTGTTTCTTCCTCTATTGACGCAGAGTCTGGCTTTGAATAGAATTTTGTCTATAACACAGGCGGGTAAAACGATTTTTGTATTTTTTTTGTTACTAGCCCTTATGACAAAAGAACAAATGAATTTATTTATTTTATATACGAGTTTTAGCTTGATTTCTGTATTAGATGGTTTTGCCGTCCCTGCATCCCATGCTATTATTCCTCGATATGCTGACGATTTGGGAAAGTCTAATGCACTTTTTTCCGTAGTAAATGAGGGGATTCAGTTGATTGGATGGGGTTTGGGTGCTGGGATTGTTCCCTTGTTGGGGATGAAAAACTCTTTCTTTTTGATACTGCTGCAGTTTGCTTTGGCTTCCTTTCTTCTTTTCCTTTTACCAAAATTAGAGATAGGGGAAGTGGGGGCAACATCAAATTGGACTATTTTATTTAGAGGATGGAGTCTGATTAGGAAGAATAGCTCTCTCCGTTTGATGTTGCAAGTTAATAGTTTGGAAATAATGGCCAATACAATTTGGGTATCCTCGATTCTCCTTGTTTTTGTGAGCGTTGTTCTCAAGGAGACAGAAGTGTACTGGGGTTATGTTAACGTTCTTTTTTCACTGGGGAATATTTTTGGAGGGTTAGTAGCATATCGGTATTCAGAGTATCTCCTTAAAAGGAGATGGGAGAGTATGTTGTGTTCGGTACTTCTGATGGGATTGCTGACATTTATTTTAGTCCAATTCCCGAATCCTTTTCTATTTCTAACCATTTCCTTAGGGATTGGAGTCTTTGCCCCTCTTAAAGAGGTCCCGGAAAATGTGATTATTCAAGAGGGAGTAGAGGAGCTCTATCTGGCTTCTGTTTATGCGGCATTTGAAGTTGTTTCGACCATTGTTTTTTCGATTTCTGTAATGATTATGGGAGTTATTTCTGATAGATGGGGAGTTCAAATGACTTTCTATCTAGCAACTTTCTGTCTCATAATAGAGTCGTTTTGGATCTATAAGCAAAAATCAGCATTAGTGTGAAGTCTGCAACAAAAACATTGAGTTTTTAATTCTAGACTCAATATTTTTTCTATCTAATTTTGCAGCAGAAATATGCAGGATTGGTGATGTTACGCTCTAGATCTTATGGGTCTCTTTAATCGATTTTTGTTTCTTACATAAAGTGATCGGAAGCTCTTTAGATGTATTCATGAAGATTTGGAATTTCTGAGATTTTAAAACGCCCTCGATCGAGGGCGTTTTGGTCTATTAAGCTTCTTTCAAGTTGCTTGTTTGTTTTTGACTTGCTAATTGTGGTGCCAAGCCAAGTTCTGCAGAAAGCATCCAGAGATTTTTCTCAAGTTCGCCTTTAGCATCTTCAAAGAGGCTGTTTGTTACGTTTTCACCGTCTTCGTCTGTGACATCAAGGCCTTCTTGGAAGAGTTCTGTCAAGTATTGGAAGATTTCAATGACGCGTTTTAAACTATCTTCAACAGATTGGAATTTGCCAGGAGCTTCTTCAATTTTTGTATATTGGATGAACTCAGTGAGAGTGGAGTAAGGAGCGCCACCGAGAGTGATCAAGCGCTCGCTCATTTCATCCAAAGTTTCATCGATGAAGTCCATGTACTTATCCATTTTTGGATGCCATTTAGAGAAGCCAGCACCTCGCATATACCAGTGTACTTGGTGAAGTGCGATGCGAGAAGCATAGAGGTCAGCAACAGATTGATTTAAAATAGCCAGTGTGTTTTCCATCATTCAATTCCTCTTTTCTTATTTTGATAGTTTAATTATAATCATTCTAAATAAGAAAGTCAAGGAATTATACGCTCCTGAAAAAAGTTGCACAATTCTAATATTCAGATAATTTAAGACCAAAACAGTCTACTGACAAGCCTTGCTCTTTTTTGCTACAATAGGGACAGCAACTAGGACTGTTTTTCCTAGGGAAGGAGAAAAGATGAAAGATTCACCAATTCAGTATCGTCTGATTAAAAAAGAGAAGCACACGGGAGCCCGGTTGGGGGAAATTGTGACCCCACACGGGACTTTCCCGACGCCTATGTTTATGCCAGTAGGGACCTTGGCGACTGTAAAGACCATGTCCCCAGAAGAGTTGAAAGAGATGGGTTCTGGGATTATTCTGTCCAATACCTATCATCTATGGCTGCGTCCAGGGGATGAGTTGATTGCTCGAGCTGGTGGTTTGCACAAGTTCATGAACTGGGATCAGCCGATTTTGACGGACTCTGGTGGTTTCCAAGTTTATTCCTTGGCGGATTCCCGGAACATTACAGAAGAAGGGGTTACCTTCAAGAATCACTTGAATGGGGCTAAGATGTTCCTATCCCCAGAAAAAGCCATTTCGATTCAGAACAATCTAGGGTCTGACATCATGATGAGTTTTGATGAGTGTCCCCAGTTTTATCAGCCTTATGACTATGTTAAAAAATCCATTGAGCGGACTAGCCGCTGGGCGGAGCGTGGTCTCAAGGCCCACAAAAATCCCGATCGCCAAGGGCTGTTTGGAATTGTTCAGGGGGCTGGCTTTGAGGATCTCCGCCGTCAGTCTGCGGCAGACTTGGTGGCAATGGATTTCCCAGGTTACTCCGTGGGCGGCTTAGCGGTTGGCGAGACGCATGAGGAAATGAACGCGGTGCTGGACTTCACCACTCCCCTTTTACCCGAAAACAAACCGCGCTACTTAATGGGAGTAGGAGCGCCGGATAGTTTGATTGATGGGGTTATTCGCGGAATCGATATGTTTGATTGTGTTTTGCCGACACGGATTGCGCGCAATGGAACCTGTATGACCAGTCAGGGTCGTTTGGTGGTTAAGAATGCCCAGTATGCTGAGGACTTTGGTCCGCTGGATCCTAACTGTGATTGCTACACCTGTCAGAATTACAGTCGCGCTTATCTCCGTCATTTGCTCAAGGCGGATGAGACCTTCGGAATGCGCTTGACTAGCTATCACAATCTTTACTTCTTGATTGATTTGATGCGGAAAGTCCGCCAAGCGATTCTGGATGACAATCTCTTGGAATTCCGTCAAGATTTTGTGGAGCAATACGGCTATAACCGTTCCAATCGTAATTTCTAAATAGAAGAAAAAGGGGTTCCCAAAATATGGAGAACCCCTTAAAATTTTTAACTATACCTCTATTATAACATTAAAAAAACTAAAAAAGTAGACTATAAAATAATTTGTTTCTTGGTATAATTAAATTGAGAAAGCGTTGTCATTTGTTTGAACATGGAGGAGGATTATTATGATGCACATGTTTAATCAAGATAAAGTTCAGCGTTTTTCGCTAAGAAAATACTCGATAGGCTTAGCCTCGGTATTATTAGGAATATTTTTATTTGAAAATAACACAGTAAAAAAGCGCAAAAAAACACTATCTGTGTTATACTTAAGGTGAACATATTTAAAAATGTCTTAAGGGTGTTGCCGCATCCCTAATGCTTTTACTGCTTCATAAGTTTGATGTGTTTTCAAAAGTTTGTAGACAATTCTTAGTATCTTATGAGCACAAGCGATAACAGCCTTCATC
>NZ_JAEMED010000069.1 GCF_016458205.1 Streptococcus sp. 121
TTTTTCTCTACGAAGTTAGGCCGAGATTCAACTACAAACAAAGTTGAAGTAGTATCCTGTAAGAACATTGAAAATTGAATATCTATATCAAAGAAAGTAACAAGAAATAAACCGAAACGCTGAACGCATAAAGAGTTTACTTAATTCAGGTAGAGTTAAGAAAAGAGGTTAAGTTAGTAAGGGCGCACGGTGGATGCCTTGGCACTAGGAGCCGATGAAGGACGTGACAAACGACGAAATGCTTTGGGTAGCTGTAAGTGAGCGAAGATCCAGAGATGTCCGAATGGGGGAACCCACTAGCTGATGGCTAGTATCTTTAGTTGTTAAGATTAAAGAGGGAAGACGCAGTGAACTGAAACATCTAAGTAGCTGCAGGAAGAGAAAGCAAAAGCGATTGCCTGAGTAGCGGCGAGCGAAACGGCAGGAGGGCAAACCGAGTGGTTTACCACTCGGGGTTGTAGGACTGCGAAATGGACTGTTAGATTATAGAAGAATGACATGGGAAGGTCAGCCAGAGAGAGTGAGAGCCTCGTATTTAAAATAGTCTAACTACCTAGCAGTATCCTGAGTACGGCGGGACACGAGGAATCCCGTCGGAATCTGGGAGGACCATCTCCCAACCCTAAATACTCCCTAGTGACCGATAGTGAACCAGTACCGTGAGGGAAAGGTGAAAAGCACCCCGGGAGGGGAGTGAAATAGAACCTGAAACCGTGTGCCTACAAGAAGTTCGAGCCCGTTAATGGGTGAGAGCGTGCCTTTTGTAGAATGAACCGGCGAGTTACGATTGCATGCGAGGTTAAGTTGAAGAGACGGAGCCGTAGGGAAACCGAGTCTGAATAGGGCGTTAAAGTATGTAGTCGTAGACCCGAAACCATGTGACCTACCCATGAGCAGGTTGAAGGTGAGGTAAAACTCACTGGAGGACCGAACCAGGGCACGTTGAAAAGTGCTTGGATGACTTGTGGGTAGCGGAGAAATTCCAAACGAACTTGGAGATAGCTGGTTCTCTCCGAAATAGCTTTAGGGCTAGCGTCGACATTAAGAATCTTGGAGGTAGAGCACTGTTTGGGTGAGGGGTCCATCTCGGATTACCAATCTCAGATAAACTCCGAATGCCAACGATTTATGGTCGGCAGTCAGACTGCGAGTGCTAAGATCCGTAGTCGAAAGGGAAACAGCCCAGACCACCAGCTAAGGTCCCAAAATAATTGTTAAGTGGAAAAGGATGTGGGGTTGCACAGACAACTAGGATGTTAGCTTAGAAGCAGCTATTCATTCAAAGAGTGCGTAATAGCTCACTAGTCGAGTGACCCTGCGCCGAAAATGTACCGGGGCTAAAACAATTTACCGAAGCTGTGGATCCTAATAAGGATGGTAGGAGAGCGTTCTATGTGTGGTGAAGCTATACCGTGAGGAGTAGTGGAACGCATAGAAGTGAGAATGCCGGTATGAGTAGCGCAAGATGGGTGAGAATCCCATCCACCGTAAGACTAAGGTTTCCAGGGGAAGGCTCGTCCGCCCTGGGTTAGTCGGGACCTAAGGAGAGACCGAAAGGTGTATTCGATGGACAACAGGTTGATATTCCTGTACTAGTATATAGAGTGAAGGAGTGACGCAGAAGGCTAAGGGAAGCCAGTGAATGGATTCTGGTCTAAGCAGTGAGGTGTGGTAAGAGTCAAATGCTTTTACCTGTAACATTGAGCTGTGATGGGGAGCTAGGTGATTCTAGCGAGTCCCTGATGTCAGGCTGCCGAGAAAAGCTTCTAGCGCAAATCTATATACTACCCGTACCGCAAACCGACACAGGTAGTCGAGGCGAGTAGCCTCAGGTGATCGAGAGAACTCTCGTTAAGGAACTCGGCAAAATGGCCCCGTAACTTCGGGAGAAGGGGCGCTCAGTATGACTGAGCCGCAGTGAAAAGGCCCAAGCAACTGTTTATCAAAAACACAGCTCTCTGCTAAATCGTAAGATGATGTATAGGGGGTGACGCCTGCCCGGTGCTGGAAGGTTAAGAGGAGTGCTTAGAGATTTCTCGAAGGTATGAATTGAAGCCCCAGTAAACGGCGGCCGTAACTATAACGGTCCTAAGGTAGCGAAATTCCTTGTCGGGTAAGTTCCGACCCGCACGAAAGGCGTAATGATTTGGGCACTGTCTCAACGAGAGACTCGGTGAAATTTTAGTACCTGTGAAGATGCAGGTTACCCGCGACAGGACGGAAAGACCCCATGGAGCTTTACTGCAGTTTGATATTGAGTATCTGTGCCACATGTACAGGATAGGTAGGAGCCAATGAAGGTGGGACGCCAGTTTCACCGGAGGCGTTGTTGGGATACTACCCTTGTTGTATGGCTACTCTAACCCGGATAGGTGACCCCTATCGGAGACAGTGTCTGACGGGCAGTTTGACTGGGGCGGTCGCCTCCTAAAAGGTAACGGAGGCGCCCAAAGGTTCCCTCAGACTGGTTGGAAATCAGTCGCAGAGTGTAAAGGTATAAGGGAGCTTGACTGCGAGAGCCACAACTCGAGCAGGGACGAAAGTCGGGCTTAGTGATCCGGTGGTTCCGTATGGAAGGGCCATCGCTCAACGGATAAAAGCTACCCTGGGGATAACAGGCTTATCTCCCCCAAGAGTTCACATCGACGGGGAGGTTTGGCACCTCGATGTCGGCTCGTCGCATCCTGGGGCTGTAGTCGGTCCCAAGGGTTGGGCTGTTCGCCCATTAAAGCGGCACGCGAGCTGGGTTCAGAACGTCGTGAGACAGTTCGGTCCCTATCCGTCGCGGGCGTAGGAAATTTGAGAGGATCTGCTCCTAGTACGAGAGGACCAGAGTGGACTTACCGCTGGTGTACCAGTTGTCTCGCCAGAGGCACAGCTGGGTAGCTATGTAGGGAAGGGATAAACGCTGAAAGCATCTAAGTGTGAAACCCACCTCAAGATGAGATTTCCCATCAGCAATGAATAAGAGCCCTGAGAGATGATCAGGTAGATAGGTTAGGAGTGGAAGTTGTGTGAGCAATGTAGCGGACTAATACTAATAGCTCGAAGACTTATCCGAAGTCAAACTAAGTAACGGAAACGTTAAGAATGACGAACTCAGATGCGAGTTGAGG
>NZ_JAEMED010000007.1 GCF_016458205.1 Streptococcus sp. 121
CGCTGAGCATAATGCAGACATCTAACTTGGTAGAACTGACGTCTAAACCGACAAAACATTTCATGTGGAAGGTCTCCTTTCTGTTAGATTTGGAAGTTTCCTTGACTACTGTAAGGTTCCCCAGAAGTCCTTCATTCGACAGCCTCGCATAATAGAATTCTCATCACCTATTCACAAGCCGCCTACTCTCTACTAAGAGCAGAAGTGAAGAGGTGGAAACAGCTAGTGGGTTGGAGGTAAAATGAAGGGCTGGGTAACAGACTTTGTAATGAAGACTGAGCAACAAGGAGGATAAGAAACAACCATGAGTCCTTTCCATAACTCTATTGTTCTGGGAAACATTGCAATAGTCAAGCATTTATACAATTATTGTTCAAACTGGGTTTTAATAACCCTCTAAACTTATATTACGAGGAGGATCTTTAGATGAAGAATCGTGGAGACAAATTGCAAAACTTAATGGTGAAAAAACGTGATGGTCGATCGGTTCCTTTTGACTTTCAAAAGTTAACTCTAAGCCTCGAACGGAGTAATCATGACTTAGAGGACGCTCTATCTCAGAAGGATTTAACGAAAGTCCAGCAAGCTTTGGAAGAGCAGATATCACAGTTGAAGTTGGATTTTATTTCTGTAGGAGAGCTTCGACAATTGGTAGTAGAATTGCTCTTAAGGGAAAAACAAGAAGAACTTCTTGCTCTTTACCAAGCTTATGCTGAGAAAAAAGAGCAGGAGCGTTTAGCAGCCCTAGATATCAATCAGGCGATTCAGAAACTCTTAGTAAAAGATAGTCGTTTGGTGAATGAGAATGCCAACAAAGATGCGGATGTTTTTAATACTCAACGGGATTTGACTGCGGGGATTGTCGGAAAAGCAATTGGACTCAAGCTCTTACCCTCACATGTGGCAAATGCCCACCAAAAAGGGGACATCCATTTTCATGACTTGGATTATAACCCTTATACACCTATGACCAATTGTTGTTTAATTGATTTTGAAGGAATGTTGGCACAAGGGTTTAAAATTGGAAATGCAGAAGTTGAGAGTCCGAAATCGATTCAAACGGCGACGGCACAAATTTCCCAAATCATTGCCAATGTTTCTTCTAGTCAATATGGTGGCTGTTCTGCTGATCGGATAGATCAAATTCTGGCCCCCTATGCGGAACTGAATTATCAGAAGCATCTGAAAGAAGCCGAGGAATGGGTCAAAGAAGGAAAGGCAGAGGCTTATGCCCTGAAAAAAACGAAAAAGGACATTTACGATGCCATGCAGTCCCTGGAATATGAAATCAATACCCTCTTTACTTCTAATGGCCAGACTCCTTTTACCTCGCTTGGATTTGGCTTGGGGACATCTTGGTTTGAGCGAGAAATTCAAAAAGCTATTTTGCACATTCGCATACAAGGTTTGGGACGTGAGGGCCGCACCGCTATTTTTCCGAAGTTAATTTTTACCTTAAAGAGAGGCTTGAATCTTGAGCCAGGAAGCCCCAACTATGATATCAAAGAGTTGGCTCTTGAATGTGCTACAAAGCGTATGTATCCCGACATCCTCTCCTACGATAAGATTGTGGACCTAACCGGTTCCTTCAAAGTTCCTATGGGATGTCGGTCCTTTCTCCAAGGTTGGAAAGATGAACAGGGGAGAGAAGTGAATGCTGGACGGATGAACTTGGGAGTTGTGACTGTTAATCTTCCGAGAATTGCTTTAGAGACCCGAGGAGACAAGGAAGCCTTCTGGAAGCTCTTCGATGAGCGAATGGAACTTGCTAAAGATGCCCTCATTTATCGGATAGAGAGGGTTAAAGAGGCGAAGCCGGCAAATGCTCCCATCCTTTATCAATATGGTGCTTTCGGTCAACGCTTAAGACCAGAAGACTCGGTAGATCAGGTCTTTCGAAATCGTCGTGCTACTGTCTCTCTTGGCTATATTGGCCTCTACGAAGTAGCTAGTGTCTTTTATGGTGGGAACTGGGAAGGGAATGAGGAAGCCAAAACGTTCACACTGGACATTATTCGAAAGATGAAGTCATTGACCGAAACCTGGTCAGACGAGTTCGGTTATCATTTTTCAGTTTATTCAACCCCATCTGAAAGCTTAACCGATCGCTTTTGCCGTTTGGATACTGAAAAATTCGGTCTCATTGAGAATGTGACCGATAAAGAATACTACACCAATAGTTTCCATTACGATGTGCGAAAGAACCCAACTCCCTTTGAAAAATTAGAGTTTGAAAAAGATTATCCAGCAGCTGGGGCGACAGGCGGTTTCATTCATTATTGTGAATATCCCGTTCTTCAACAAAATCCTAAAGCACTAGAAGTTGTTTGGGATTACGCCTATGATCGTGTTGGGTATTTGGGAACCAATACCCCCATTGACCGGTGTTATGCCTGTGGTTTTGCTGGGGATTTTGAGCCAACTGAGAAGGGCTTCCGTTGTCCCGCCTGTGGGATGACCGATCCAAAAATGGTAGACGTTGTGAAGCGAACCTGCGGATATTTAGGGAATCCCCAGGCTAGACCAATGGTCAGAGGACGACACAAGGAAATAGCGGCCCGGGTGAAGCATATGAACAGCTCCAGTCTGTAAGAGGGGGAATCATATGAACAATCCAAAACCTCAGGAGTGGAAAAGTGAGGAACTTAGTCAAGGTCGTATCATGGATTACAAGGCTTTTAATTTTGTAGATGGAGAAGGTGTTCGCTGTTCCCTTTATGTGAGTGGCTGTCTCTTCCATTGTCCAGGTTGCTACAATGTAGCAACCTGGTCTTTCTCCGCTGGAGTTCCTTATACCCAGGAATTGGAAGAACAAATAATGCAGGACCTTTCCCAATCCTATGTTCAAGGACTAACCCTTTTAGGAGGGGAACCCTTCCTCAACACAGGAATCCTTTTACCTTTAGTCAAACGAATTCGAAAAGAACTTCCGACTAAGGATATCTGGTCTTGGACAGGCTTTACATGGGAAGAGCTAGCCCTTGAAACACCTGATAAGTTAGAACTCTTGGAGTCTATCGATATTTTAGTGGATGGCCGCTATGATGCCAGTAAACGTGATTTGACTCTCCAATTTAGAGGATCCTCAAATCAGCGAATTATTGATGTACCCAAATCGTTAAAGGCAAACACGGTTATTCTTTGGGAAAATTTGAAACAGTAAAAGAAGGCCCACGGGTAAACTGTGGGCCTTCTTTTACAAACAAAAAAAGAGGGTAACCCCCTCTAAAACTGACGGAAGACATGGGATTCGAACCCACGCACGCTGTTACACGCCTACCGCGTTTCCAACACGGCCTCTTAAGCCTCTTGAGTAATCTTCCAAATCACTGACCTAATAAGTATACCACATTTTCAAACAGGTGCAAGCTTTTTTTCAAAAAAATGCTGGATGAGATTAAAGTTTTTTCTAGCTTTTCAGATAAAAGAGTGATATACTTATCAAGTAATGTTAGGGGTCGTTACGGATTCGACAGGCATTATGAGGCATATTTTGCGACTCATCGGCAGATGTAAAAATGCCAGTTAAATATAACTGCAAAAAATAACACTTCTTACGCTCTAGCTGCTTAATAACCAGCAGGCGTGACCAAGGTTTGATTGCTTGTGTTGAACTACGGTCTTATTATTAGCAAGCTACGATGGAAGTCAGCCTAGTACTTTCATAAGAGATTGATAGGCTCGCAGTTGCTTCACTTGAGCTATGTGTGGGGGAACTGTTAAATCAAAACATAGCCTATGGTTGTAGACAAATATGTTGGCAGGTGTTTGGACGTGGGTTCGACTCCCACCGGCTCCATTATAGGTTTTTATAATTTTTAAAACTTTCTATATATTACTAGAAATCTTGATTTATCAAGGTTTTTATTTTTCTTTTCTAAAACATTCTTATTTGTTCTTGTATATTTTTGAAAAAGTCCGACCCAATTTCCGACCTAAAAACTAAAAATCTACGTAGGAAGAAAACATCTCTCCGATTTCATCTTTTGACTGCATGCTGATATGGGTAAAGTGGTTCCTATTGGTTTTCATATCAAAGTGTCCCAAAGGTGCTGGATTTGCTTTAGGGTTCAAAAGTAATTGTTCATCCTTTACTTTTAGGATATCGGAAATGAAAAGCAGGGATTTTCTTTTGTCCCTGCTTTTCATGTGTACTGTATGTTAGGAGAGATTGTTTTTCACGATGACTTTTAAGGCGTTTTCTCGGCTAGCGTTTTTAAAGGTATCATAGGCTTGGTCAAAGTCTGATAGGTTGTAGTGATGTGTTACTAGTAATTGAGGATCCATTTTCCCGGATTGAATGACTTTCAAGAGCATGTCAGTAGTGTTTGCACTTACTAAGCCAGTTGAAAGCGTAATATTTTTAATCCAGAGTTTCTCCAGTTCAAAATTGACGGGTTTGCCATGGACACCAGCATTCGCAATATGACCACCGATGGCTATAATTTTTTGACAAATATCAAATGTTTGAGGATAGCCAACACATTCGATGGCAACATCGACCCCACGTCCATCGGTTATCTCCAGAATTTGTTCTTGTATCTCTGTAATGTTACTGGATTGAATCGTAGTAGTGGCACCCATTTTCTGAGCTTGTTCTAGCCGATTGGTATCTAAGTCAATCATAATCAATTGAGCAGGTGAATAAAATTGGGCAGTGATTAGAGCAGCTAGTCCCACTGGGCCAGCACCGACAATTGCAACTGACTGTCCAGGTTTGATGTGGCCATCTAAGACTCCAATTTCAAAACCTGTTGGTAGAATGTCACTTAACATAACCAAAGCATCATCGGAAACTGTTTCTGGTGCATGGTAAAGGCTGTTATCGGCGTGAGGGATTCGAACATACTCTGCCTGTGTTCCATCAATGAGATGCCCTAGAATCCAGCCGCCATCTTCACAGTGAGCTTGAATGTTTTGTTTGCAGTAATGACATTTACCGCAAGAGGTGATACAGGAAATGAGGACTTTATCACCTACTTTAAAATTAGAGACTGCTGAACCAATTTCCTCTACAATACCGATTCCTTCATGTCCCAAAGTCGTACCTAAAGGAACTTCAGGAACATCTCCTCCGATAATATGTAAATCAGTCCCACAAATTGTAGTCTGAAGGATTTTAATAACTGCATCCGTAGCCTTTTGGACTTGTGGTACATCTTTTTCGATGAGAACGTTGTTGCCTTCTCCTTGATAAACCATTGCTTTCATAGGGAACCTCCAATTGATATTCTTAGTACCATTATATTGCAAACGCTATCATTTTTCAAAAGATATGAGGCTCTGACTTGTAATTTGTATAGTGAGCAAATATAGAAAAAGAGGCTGAGAATTCCAGCCTCTTTTGGATTAGTGGGATACGCGTTTGCGGGCAGCTTTTTTACGATTTTCTTCGATGAAAGCTGCTTTTTGTTCCTCAGGTTCAATGATGGTTTTGTGGACTGCGTAAACAGCTCCTGCAACAGCAGCTGCAGTTCCAAGGATTCCAGTCAAAAGACCTTTACCAAAATTGTTTGCCATAAGTCTATCTCCTTTTTCTGTGTTATAATATATGGTACAGAAAATGGAAGAATTTTTCAAGGAAAAAAATGAAAACCAAGTTAATTGTTATCATGGGGCCAACTGCGGTCGGAAAGTCTGCTCTGGGGATTGCGTTGGCTCAGAAATTTAATGGGGAGATTATCTCAGGGGATAGTCAACAGGTTTATCGTAGTCTGGATATCGGAACTGCCAAGGTTACTCGGGCTGAACAGGAATCGGTTCCCCATCATTTGTTGGATGTGAGAGAAGTCGATCAGGGGTATTCGGCTTTTGATTTTGTTCAAGAAGCTACAATCAAGATTGAAGAAATTGCCCAAAGAGGTGCCCTACCGATGATTGTAGGTGGGACAGGTCTCTATTTACAAAGTCTTCTGGAAGGGTACCATCTAGGAGGACAGTTGGATCAAGCGGCTCTCTTGGCCTATCGACAAGAACTTGAAGCTTTAGAAACGGAAGCTTTGTACGAGCTGGTAAATCAGAAGGGGATTTCGATTCGCGAAATCAATCGGCGTCGTGCCACCCGAGCGCTGGAGTTAGATAAGTTTGGTCAAGACTTGGTCAATCAGGAACAGGATTTTGAAGCCCTTTTGATTGCCTTGGATGATGATCGAGAGGTCCTGTACCAGCGGATTAACCAGCGGGTTGATGAAATGGTTGAGGATGGACTATTAGAGGAAGCTCGATGGCTTTATAACAACCATCCGCAAACTCAAGCAGCTCGTGGAATTGGCTACAAAGAGCTTTTTCCCTATTTTGAAGGAGAAACCAGCTTAGAATCTGCCCTTGATACTGTGAAGAAGAATACCCGTCATTTTGCCAAGCGGCAGTTGACTTGGTTTCGCAATCGCATGAAACCGAATTTCTTTCTGGTTTCGACACCAGACTTTAAAGATGAGATTCAGAAATTGGTCGAGGATTTTTTAAATGATTAATACGGAAAAAGAACAAGAACGGGTTCTCTTAATCGGTGTAGAATTACCTAAAATGGACCATTTTCTGATGTCCATGGAAGAGTTAGCTCGCCTTGCCCAAACGGCTGGTGCCAAGGTTGTACGAGAAATTGTTCAAAAACGGGAGCGAATTGATGCCAGGAGTCTGATTGGTAGTGGTAAGGTAGAAGAGATTAAGAACTGGCTTGAAGCAGAAGAAATAGATAGTGTGATTGTAAATAATCGTTTGACTCCTCGTCAAAACAGCTATCTGGAAACCCAATGGGGAGTGAAGGTCATTGACCGAATGCAGTTGATTCTAGATATTTTTGCCCTAAGAGCCAGATCTTATGAGGGCAAATTGCAGGTTCATCTGGCCCAACTTCAATACCTCTTGCCACGCTTAGTGGGACAGGGGATTATGCTCAGTCGACAGGGGGGAGGGATTGGCTCCAGAGGTCCTGGTGAAAGTCAACTCGAACTAAATCGTCGGGCTGTACGGAACCAAATTACGGATATTGAACGCCAATTAAAGGCCGTTGAAAAAAATCGGAGCCGAATTCGCCAAAAGCGTTTGAAAAGTTCGGATTTACAGATTGGTTTGATCGGTTACACCAATGCGGGCAAGTCCACCATTATGAATGTTCTTGGAGAGAGTCCCCAGTATGAGGCTGATGAGCTTTTTGCGACCTTGGATGCGACAACCAAAAAAATCCATCTTGATCAAAACTTACAGGCAACCCTGACAGATACAGTTGGTTTTATTCAGGATTTGCCAACTGAGTTAGTAGCCAGTTTTAAGTCAACATTGGAAGAAAGCAAACATGTGGACTTACTTATCCATGTTATTGATGCCAGTGATCCTTACCATGAGCAGGAAGAGGAGACTGTGCTTGCTTTGATACAGGAATTAGAGATGGATCAGATTCCACGGATTACTCTTTATAATAAGTTGGATCGAATTGACGATTTTGTACCGACCCTCAACCCTTCTAGAAGCATTTCAGCCTATTCCCCTTCCGCCAAAGAGGAACTTAAAGAAATCATTCTCAATAAATTGAAGGTTTTATGGCAGCCCTTTGAAATTCGTTTGCCGCTGTTAAAACAGTACAACTTACATGAATTAGAAGAACTAGCCTTGATTGGTAATCGTGAATATGATCAAGAGGGATTAACTGTCTCAGGTTGGATTGCGGAAAAAAATAAATGGAGATTAGAAGCCTTTTATGAATAAATGGATTGAACGTGCGATTAGTTTGGGAGGCTATACGTCTCTGGATCGCAACTATCTAGAACACGTTTTACAAGGGAAGACAGATAGCGAGATCCTAGCCTGGATTACTCCTCCCCCAAGTGTTTTGAATGCTTACTTTGCAGAGTTATATCAGAAGAAGGGTCCTAAAGAGGCTATGGATTACCTGTTAGAAATGAGTCGGGCCTTTGACCTCTTTCAAAAAGAGCCTACATTTGTGGAAACAAAGCCGTTTATTCGTTTGAATTTGTCTGGTAAGGCCTACGGATTGGCTCTGCTTGATGAAAGTGGTCTGGGACAGGTATTCCCTCAAATGGAAGCAGCTGTAACACCTGCATTGCTTTGGGAAATTGCGACTATTTTTCCAAACCACCTAGTTGGACATGTTGAAGGTCGTATCATCTTACGTCCACAGGTGACACTGGATATTATGAGTGAAGAGGCCTTGACGCCATTAACAGATCGGTTGATACTAAATGATGGCAGTCAGAAAATGGTTTCCTATAGCCAAGAAGATTTACTTGAACAATTAATGAAACAAGAAGTTGAAACTCTTCTCTGGTATGGTTCCAAGGAACGTCAGCTTACAGTAGTAATGGAGGAGAAAGAATGGAATTACAATTTTTAGGGACCAGTGCGGGTCAACCCTCAAAAGCCCGAAATGTTTCCAGTTTGGCCCTAAAACTTTTAGATGAAATCAATGAAGTTTGGCTTTTTGATTGTGGGGAAGGGACACAGAACCAGATTCTTCATACCAGCATTCGACCACGCAAGGTCAGCAAAATTTTTATTACGCACCTGCATGGCGATCACATATTCGGTCTGCCTGGTTTCTTGTCCAGTCGGGCTTTTCAAGCCAACGAAGAACAAACAGATCTGGATATCTATGGTCCGGTGGGGATTCGAAGCTATGTTTTAAATAGTCTTCGTCTTTCCGGCTCCCGTCTCCCTTATCGTATTCATTTTCATGAATTTGATGCCAAACAGCTCGGATTGATGATGGAAACAGACCAGTTTAAAGTCTATGCGGAGGCCCTTGATCACAGTATTTTCTGTGTGGGCTACCGGGTTATTCAAAAGGATTTAGAAGGAACGTTGGATGCCGAAGCTTTGAAGCAAGCAGGGGTTCCTTTCGGTCCCCTATTTGGAAAAATCAAAAAAGGGGAAGATATTACTTTGGAAGATGGTCGACTGATAAAAGCCAAGGACTATCTCTCACCACCTCGGCCTGGGAAAGTGATTACAATTCTCGGTGATACTCGCAAGACCAACGCGAGTGTCCGCCTAGGAGTCGGCGCTGATATCTTGGTTCATGAAGCTACTTACGGCAAAGGGGATGAAAAATTGGCACGCAACCATGGCCATTCCACCAATATGGACGCTGCTAAAGTCGCTAAGGAAGCCGGTGCGAAGCGCCTTTTATTGAACCACATTAGCCCACGCTTTTTGGCAAAAGACATTAGTCAAATGCGGGATGACGCTGCTAGCCTCTTTCCCAATGTCCATGTTGTCAAAGATTTAGAAGAAATTCCACTGTAGAGTAGGGGATCTAAATGATAGAAGCAAAATACGATTGGCAATTTCGGCCAAAAGTAGAAGATCAGGATTTTATCGCGGAAGCCAAAACGTTTGGTCTGGAAGAATCCGTTGCGGATCTCCTTTACCAACGTGGGGTTCAAAGCAAGGAGGCGCTTGAAGCTTTTCTAAAGCCAAATTTAGAAGATCTTGCCGATCCTTTCCTTTTTCACGATATGGAAAAAGCTGTGGCCCGAATAGAAGAGGCGATTCAGAATGGGGAAGCGATTCTGGTTTATGGGGATTACGATGCTGATGGCATGACCAGTGCTTCCATTATGAAGGAAGTTCTGGAGGAAATGGGAGCAGAGGTTGAAGTTTACCTCCCGAATCGATTTACGGATGGGTATGGTCCCAATAAGAGTGTCTATAAGTACTTCATCGAAAATCAGAAGATTTCTCTGATTATCACTGTCGATAATGGGGTGGCTGGTCACGAAGCCTTGGAGTTTGCGAATGAGGTTGGAGTAGATGTCATTGTAACGGACCACCACGCGCTGCCAGAGGTCTTGCCACCTGCCTACGCGATTATTCATCCGGAATTACCTGGAGATCCGTATCCTTTTCATCATTTGGCAGGCGTTGGAGTGGCTTTTAAACTAGCTTGTGCCCTGGTCGGGGATGTGGTGCAAGATTTCTTAGACCTAGTTGCCATCGGGACCATCGCAGATATGGTTCCCTTGGTCGGTGAAAATCGTATTCTAGTGTCTTACGGTCTGAAGATTTTGCAACAAACCCAGCGGATTGGCTTGCAGGAATTGGCTGCAGTCGCTTCGCTCAAGCTGGACGAAGCTAACGAGGAAACGGTTGGTTTTCAGATCGCTCCTCGCTTGAATGCTTTGGGACGTCTAGATGATCCAAATCCAGCCTTGGAGCTTCTAACGGGCTTTGATGATGAGGTGGCTCATGAGCTAGCCCAGATGATTGATGCCAAAAATACGGAACGCAAGGAGCTGGTACAAGCGATTTATGAAGAAGCGCGTGCGCAACTAGATCCTGAGGCCAAGGCACAAGTCCTAGTTCATGAAGGTTGGAACCCGGGAGTGTTAGGGATTGTCGCTGGTCGACTGTTGGAAGAGACGGGGCAACCTGTCATTGTTCTGAGTAGTGATGGTGAAAAGGCTAAGGGTTCTGCACGCAGTCCTGAACGCATCCATCTTTTTGAAGCTTTGGATCCACATAGAGAGTTATTTGTCGCCTTTGGGGGACATGCTGGTGCGGCAGGAATGACCTTGGAATTAGAGAAGGTACCAGCCTTAAAAGCGGTTTTGGAAGATTACATTGCCAACCTTGGCTTGGATCCAAAGGATAAACCTGCCTATCAAGTGGATGAAACCTTAGATTTACAGCATTTAAGTCTAAAAACGCTGGAGCAATTTCAGCAACTAGCTCCATTTGGAATGGAGAATCGGCAACCCGTTTTTTATATTTCTGATTTTCAAGTGGAAGCTAGCAAAAGCATGGGGCAAGGAAATGCCCATCTTAAACTAAAGATTTCCCAAGGGGAGTCTGCCTTTGAGGTTGTTGGTTTTGGCTATGGAAACTTGGCCTTAGAGTTCTCACAGGCTAAAAAGCTCCAACTTCTAGTAACCTTGGCTGTAAATCAGTGGAATGGACAGACTAGCCTTCAGCTCATGATGGTGGATGCCAGGATTAACGGTCTCCAACTCTACAATATTCGTTCAGCAAAATTGCCACTCCCTGATTCTGTTCCGGTTCTGGAGTTTACGGAGGATTTTCCAGCTAATGTTCCGCAAGCAAGGGCTTATGTCTTAGACCAACTTCCGGAAATAGTGGAGCCCTTAGCACGGTTTATCCAAGAACGGCAACCACAGGTTTTTTATTTCAAAAACACCATCAAGGAAGCTTATTATCTTACGGGTGTTGGAACGAGGGACCAATTTGCCTTGCTGTATAAAACGATCAAGCAGTTTCCAGAATTTGATGTTCGTTACAAATTAAATGAACTGGCGACTTATTTGAAAATCCAACGTCCCCTCCTCATTAAGATGTTGCAAATTTTCCAAGAATTGGAATTTGTGACCATTGAAGATGGGATTCTGAAGGAAAATCCGAATGCTGCCAGACGATCCATCGAGGAGAGTCAGATTTATCAGAATTTGAAAGAGTTGGCTCATTTCCAAGAAAAAATGGCTTTGGATTCAGTAGAAGATATCTATGATTATTTGCTTCATTTTCCGCTGGAGACTCTTTAAGCCTGGATTTATTTGTGACTGACTTCTAGCTATTCTACTTGAAGTATGGTAGAATGGTTTGTAAAACATTTTGATAGAAAGTCGATTATGAACTTAAAAGATTATATTGCTACAATTGAAAATTATCCGCAGGAAGGGGTAACCTTCCGTGACATCAGTCCTTTGATGGCGAATGGAAATGCTTATTCTTACGCCGTCCGGGAAATTGTTCAATACGCGACTGATAAGAAGATTGATATGATTGTAGGACCTGAAGCTCGTGGATTTATTGTGGGCTGTCCAGTTGCCTATGAACTTGGAATTGGTTTTGCACCTGTCCGTAAGCCTGGAAAACTTCCACGCGAAGTGATTTCTGCAGATTATGAAAAGGAATATGGACTTGACACTCTTACCATGCATGCAGACTCCATTAAACCAGGTCAACGTGTTCTCATTGTAGATGATTTATTGGCAACAGGTGGGACTGTTAAAGCGACCATCGAGATGATTGAGCGTTTAGGTGGTATTGTTGCAGGCTGTGCATTCCTAATCGAATTGGATGACTTGAATGGTCGCGAAGCCATTGGTGATTACGACTATAAAGTTCTCATGCATTATTAATGTTGATCTTCTTGAAGGAAACTTCAAGAAGATTTTTTTCGTCCGCATCGAAAAAATGTATAATAGAGAGTATGGAATAGGAATGTATTCTCATACTTAACGAATTTCAAAATCAGAATACCCGCGGAATTTCAAAAAAATGACGAGGACAGCTGATGATGATAGTTCAACAGGTCTGGGAGACCTGTTGAATTTCGTCAATTAAGAGAGTGAAACAGAACGATTTTTACACATAACATCGTCCGTTACAAGTCTTTGTTACAAGTTGTAAGCTGAAACGGTTTCTCCCCAAACCGACCTCGCTCTTTTATTGTTAGGCTCGGGTTCAAACAGTCTCTTCCCAGACTGTTTGAATCCCACCCTCGCTCTAAAGGCATGTTGAATGCCTTTAGAGTTTCTAAATGAAATGAACGAAGTTCATGTCAATGTTGATTCGGTTATTTTCGGAGGTCAAAGAGTCAGGAATTGACTCTTTGAGTATCTGGATAAGAGAACAGGAACTGTTCTCTCAATAAAAGTGAACGAAAGTACCAATCAACCACTGCGTCAAAGTGAATTCACTAACAAAAATAGGATGGTTGAGACTTTTGTTCCAACCTCAATCAATAAGTTCATCAAAGAGGTTGACAAAGTCAGGTTTTGAAATTCAATGAGTATCAGTAGTAAAAAATCTAGTAAAGGAGCATTATGGCTTATTACCAAATATACCAGACGGGACAGTTAGTCCTGCCGGCCTTTCTCTTTGAACAATTAGGAAACTTATTTGGGTCTGCGGAGGAATTTCTGGTGTGGCAGTTGGCCTATGTAGAAAATGTGACCAAAGGGGCCAGTATTTCTATCGATGAATTGGTTAAGCGTTCGGGTTTGGAGAGGGAAACGATACGAGGGTGTTTGAATAGTTTGATTCAATCGGGTTCTCTTCGCTTCCAAGAGACCAGCAACCAGGAAGGAAAAGGAGGTCTCTATTATGATGCAACGCCTCTGTTTGAACGACTGGATCAAATGGCGGCTGATTTAGAAAAAGGACAAGAACCTCAAAGTGAAGCACAGGAGTTTAAAGATCTCTTGACCTTCATACAGGAATCTTACGGTCGCTTATTAAATCCTATTGAAATTGAAGACCTTCAGAAATGGGCACGAGATTTTTCGGTTGTGTTAATCAAAGAAGCTGTTCGAGAATCAGTCTTGAATGGAAAGACCAGTTGGCGTTATTGGCAAACAATTCTCCGCAATTGGGTGAATGAAGGAATTCAAACAGTGGAACAGGTGAATCGACGTCGTGAAGAATGGAATTTACAGAAAACACGTAAAATCTCAGCTAGCGAGGAATTTAAAAACAACGTAAATTTGTGGAGGTTAGGGGAATGATTGGACGGGTTAAATTAAAGCGTATCCTAGATATCATTGCGGACATGTTTCCAAATGCTCGTGGGGAATTGGAGTATGAGACGCCCTTTCAACTGTTGATTGCGGTCATTTTATCAGCTCAAGCAACCGATAAATCCGTTAATAAAATCACACCCGGTTTGTGGGCCAAGTACCCAGAAATTGAAGACTTAGCCAAGGCCCCCTTACCGGAGGTAGAAGAGACCATTCGTCATATCGGTCTTTACAAATCCAAAGCCAAAAATATTATTCGAACAGCGCAGGAAATCTTAGAACGGTTTGATGGCCAAGTCCCCAAAACTCATAAAGAATTAGAATCCTTACCGGGGGTTGGGCGAAAGACGGCCAATGTCGTTCTGGGGGAAATTTATCACATTCCAGCTATTGCGGTCGATACCCATGTCAGTCGGATTGCTAAGCGGCTGAATATCTCGGCCCAGGATGCCAGCGTCGAGCAGATTGAACAAGATCTCATGGCTAAAATCCCTAAAAAAGATTGGATTGCGACCCATCACCGTTTGATTTTCTTTGGTCGTTACCATTGTACTGCCCGAAAACCTAAATGTGAGACCTGCCCTGTCCAGTCTCTCTGTTATTATTATAAAAATTTGGAGGAATAAATGTCCTTATCGAAACGTTTAGACCTTGTGTCTAGTTTTGTTAGTTCTGGAGCAAAAATTTTAGATGTGGGGAGTGACCACGCCTATTTGCCCATTGCCTTGATCAAAAGGGGGAAAATCTCCGCTGCCATTGCAGGCGAAGTCGTGGAAGGCCCTTACCAGTCGGCTTGTCAAAATGTTCAAAAGGAAGGCTTGAGTCAGCAGATCCAGGTTCGACTAGCGTCAGGCTTAGATGCCATGAATGCAGAGGATGAAATTGAGGAGATTGTTATTGCCGGAATGGGAGGGAGACTGATATCTACCATTTTGGATCAAGGTCAAGCCAAGTTGCAGGGAATCCAGTCTCTTATTCTTCAACCCAATAACCGAGAAAATGAATTAAGAATCTGGTTAGAAAAGCATGGCTATCACATTACAGCCGAAGAGATTTTGGAAGAAGCTGGAAAAATTTATGAGATTCTAGTAGCAAAGCCGGGGAAGATGGCATTGAGTTGGAAAGATCAAACCTTTGGTCCCTATCTCTTAAAAAATAGATCAGAAGTGTTTTATAAAAAATGGTTGAAAGAGGCTGAAAAAATTGAAGGACTTCTGGTTAAAATTCCTGACGAGCATGAAGAAGAGAAATTGGAATTAGCTCAAAAATTAGCAGCAATAAACGAGGTGTTAGATGAAAGTTAGAGATGTACTTAAACGTTATGAGGCCTTTTGTCCGCCAGAATTGTCACTGGAAGGTGACCAGGTTGGATTGCAGATTGGTTCGTTAGATAAGGATGTGAAACGGGTGATGGTCACCTTGGATATTCGTGAGCAAACTGTCCAAGAAGCCATTGCCAACCAAGTGGATCTGCTGATTGTCAAACACGCGCCTATTTTTCGTCCCATTAAGAACTTGGTTTATGATCAGGGGATGAATGGGATTTATGTGGATTTAATTAAGGCAGATATTGCAGTCTATGTGTCCCATACCAATATTGATGTTGTCGAAGGAGGGTTGAATGACTGGTTCTGTGACTTGCTTGGAATTACGCATGTAGAACCTCTGCATGAAACTCTTCCTGGCCAGGGTATTGGACGGATCGGGGATATTGAGTCGATGGAATTTCAAGATTTGGCTCTCAAGGTCAAAGAAACTTTCCATTTGGACAGTGTCCGTTTAGTTGAATACCCAGGTTACATAGATACTCCTGTTACCCGTGTGGCCATCTGTGGAGGAAGCGGTCAATCTTTTGCCAAGGATGCTTTGGAAAAAGGGGCAGATGTTTTGATAACGGGAGATATCTATTACCATAATGCTCAAGACTTCTTATCTCAAGGTTTACGGGCTATCGATCCTGGTCACTATATCGAAATCCTTTTTGTACACGGCGTTTCAGCACTCTTTGAGCGTTGGTCCCAGGAGGAAGGATGGGAATTGGACATTCTTGGAAGTCGGGTTTCCACCAACCCTTTTTACCATCTCTAGGAGGTAATTTATGGAATGGTTAGCCCAACAACCTGTAGTCTGGTTAGCTTTTGGAGCAGGTCTCTTTACCTGGTTTTGTACGGCCCTTGGTGCCTCTGTTGTTTTCTTTTTTAAAGATGTTAATCGTAAGGCCTTAGATACAACTATGGGATTTGCCGCTGGGGTCATGATTGCCGCTTCTTTTTGGTCTCTTTTATCACCAGCTTTGGAATTTGCGGAGCCGACTTATGGCAAACTGAGTTGGTTACCCGTAGCGATTGGATTTTTAGCGGGTGGTTTCTTTCTCCGGTTAGTGGATATGATTATTCCCCATATTCATCTGAGTCAAAAAGAAGTCGAAGGGTTGCAGCCTAAGAAGCGTTTATCCCGGACAGCCCTACTTTTTTCAGCCATCACCATTCATAATTTTCCTGAAGGATTAGCCGTTGGTGTTGCCTTTGGAGCCATTCAAGATGGAAATACAGCGGCTCTAGTCTCAGCCATTGGTCTAGCTCTAGGGATTGGCCTGCAAAATATTCCCGAAGGTGCTGCCCTCGCAGTCCCTATTCGGACAGAAGGACGTTCCCGTTTGTCGGCTTTTGTTTGGGGAGCTAATTCTGCTATCGTAGAACCGATTGGAGCCCTTCTGGGAGCTATAGCTGTTTTAGCTATGACCTCCCTGCTTCCCTATGCTCTTTCTTTTGCAGCGGGTGCCATGATCTTTGTCGTCGTCGAAGAGTTAATCCCTGATTCTCAAAATAACGGCCATACAGACCAAGCAACCTTAGGACTCATGATTGGTTTTGTTTTAATGATGATTTTAGATGTGGCTTTAGGCTAAAAGAAAAAGGAGGCTAAGATGAAAAAAATTGGTTTCCTACTGTGCCTAATTGTCATTGGCATCAGTCTTATTTGGGCAGGGGGAACCCAAGCACCAGAGCTAGATAACCAGGTCCAGGAAGAAAAAGCTGCCATTACTCTTCCCAAAACCAATTATCGAATGGAGGAACGGGATATCCGGGATGGAGCGCGTAAGTTAAAGGGACGCCTCTATATTCCGGACAGTAAGTCAAAAGTTCCCTTAGTTATTTTTGCCCATGGTTTCAATGGTTCTTATCGACAAGGGCGCGTTTATGCCGAATTGCTGGCAGCTCGTGGTTACGCTGTCTATACCTTTGACTTTGTGCATGGTGGCCCCAAAAGTCAAAGCAGTAGCAATGCCAAGGAGTTAACGGTGACTAGTCAAGTTGAGGACCTGAAGAGTGTACTAGATGCCAGTGAAAATTGGTCGGAAATCATACCGGATCAAACTAGCATCCTTGGTATTAGCCAAGGCGGTCTGATTGCCAGTCTGGTTGCTAGTCAGGAACCCAAGCGTATCCAGAGTTTACTTCTGATGTATCCAGCCTTTATTATTAGTGAGTTACCGCATCAGGTCTATGATTCTTTTGAGGAAATTCCAGAGGACACAAAGATTTTTGATCAGTTTTCGATAGAGATTAGCCCCAATTATCTTTTAGATGTTTGGTCCGTCAACATTTATCAGGAGTTGGCCAAGTACCCTGGTCCGGTTTTAATTCTCCACGGGAATCAGGATGAGATTGTCCCATTTTCCTATAGCGAAAAAGCTCGCCCTTATCTGAAAAATGGTCAAGTTCAGATTATTGATGGGGCAGGTCATGATTTTTCAGGAGACTATTTCCCGACTGTCAGCTATCCGATTCTTAAATTCTTGCAAGACAATCAAACAGAGTAAGAAAAACCACTTTAATTTTCTGTAAACTATTGTCAAAGCTTTTAAAGTCCTATATAATAAGGCACATATTTAGAAAAAGGAGATGTTTATGGTAAAAAAAGGTGCCTTAACGGGGCTTCTTTTGTTCGGGATCTTCTTCGGAGCTGGTAACTTGATTTTCCCACCGGCTCTTGGAGTCTTGTCTGGACAAAATTTTTGGCCCGCAATTTTTGGTTTTGTTGTCTCGGGAGTTGGTTTAGCTGTGCTGACGCTGATTATTGGAACTCTAAATCCCAAGGGTTATGTTTATGAAATTTCCAAGAAAATTTCACCAGTCTTCGCGACGATTTATTTGGTAGCCCTATATCTGGCAATTGGTCCTTTCTTCGCGATTCCACGGACTGCGACGACAGCTTTCAGTGTTGGAATTGAGCCTTTATTAAATGGGTTTAATCCAAGTCTAGCACTCTTTATTTTCACAGTCCTGTACTTTGGAGCTGCTTACCTGATTGCTTTGAATCCTTCCAAAATTTTAGACTCAGTTGGTCGTATTTTGACACCGATTTTTGCCCTTTCCATTGTTCTCTTGATTGTTCTTGGGCTGGCTAACTTTAGCCAAGCACCTCAAGCAGCGGTTGATGGCTACGCAAGCGCAGCATTTGGAACTGGTTTCCTGGAGGGTTATAACACACTTGATGCTTTGGCTTCTGTAGCCTTCAGTGTAATCGCCGTACAAACCTTGAAACAATTAGGATTTTCTAGTAAAAAAGAATATATCTCAACAATCTGGATTGTTGGTTTGGTTGTAGCCTTGGCCTTCAGTGGTCTCTATATCGGACTTGCAAGGTTGGGGAATTCCTTCCCTGTTCCAGCAGATGTAGTGGCCAATGCCGAAGTGAATAAAGGAGTTTATGTTCTAACGAATGCAACTCAACAAGTCTTTGGTTCTGTAGGTCAGCTTTTCTTGGCCTTCATGATCACTATGACCTGCTTCACAACAACAGTTGGTTTGATTGTGGCTACGGGTGAATTCTTTAATTCTCGCTTCCCACAATATTCTTATAAAACTTTTGCAACTGCCTTTACCTTCATTGGTTTTGCGATTGCAAACCTAGGCTTGAACACCATCATTACTTTCTCACTACCTGTATTGATGATTCTTTACCCAATTACCATCGCTCTTGTCTTGATTGTCATTGTAAACAAATTCCTACCCCTTTCAAAACGTGGGATGCAAGTGACAGTTGGCTTGGTGACCTTGGTATCCGTAGCGGAGGTTCTTGGGTCTAGTCTAGGTATTACAGTTTTAAGTAATCTCGTAAGTAGTCTGCCATTCGCAGCGGCTTCAATGGCTTGGACAACACCTGCTCTTGCTGGTTTGCTCCTAGCTTTACTGCTTCCAGATAAGCAAGAAGCGGAAGTTTTTGACATGGAAAACCTTTAAATTTAGTTGATCACGGTAAGTATTTGTTTACCGTGATTTTTTTTGCTATTCTTGAAGGAGGTTTGGACGGGAAGGAGTTTTTTGAATGAAATTTTTACACACAGCTGATTGGCATATTGGTCGCAAACTTCATGGCTATTCCTTGTTAGAGGAGCAGTGGTCCGTTTTTCGCAAGCTCAAAAATATGGCTCTGAGTGAAAAGGTCGATGCTATTTTCTTGGCGGGGGATCTGTTTGATGTGTCTACGCCACCTGTATCTGCAACCAAGGCTTTGGATCAAATGCTCTATGAATTGAATGTGGAATTAGGCCTCCCTCTCTTTATTGTTTCCGGCAATCATGACGGTGCCAATCGTCTTCAATTTGGAACTCGTTGGATGAAACAAGGCCAACTGTATCTGGCCACCCAAATTGAACAAGCCTTAGAACCCATTGATTTTGGGGACTTTCAAATTTTTCTCCTTCCTTTTTTTCACCCTAGTGATGCCCGTCGTTTTTATGGGATTTCTGAGGAGAATAAAAGCCAAATGGAGACCATCCGTCAGGCTATGGAACGACTGGTTAAGGACATGGAGGCGCTGATCAAGCCGGATAAAAACCCAATTCTCATTAGTCATTTTTATGTTGCTGGTAAAGGAAACGAGGACTATCAGCTAATCAGTGAAGGGAAGTCTGAGATTGGGGGGCTCAACCATCTACCAACTAGTCTTTTTTCCAATTTTAGCTATGTCGCTCTAGGGCACTTGCATTCCCACCTCTCCAGTCCAAGTGAGAAGATTCGTTACTCGGGTTCCTTGCTGAAATTTGCAGTTGATGAACATTGGCAAGAAAAAGGAGTGCTGATTTTAGATTGGCAGCCTGAAGAGCTGGAGGTTACGTTTAAAGCTCTTCCAAGTTCCAAGGACATCCGTCTGATTCGTGGAACGTATGAGGATATCACCGCAAAAAACTTTGTGGCCAAGATTCAGGCTGAAGGGCCTGCCTACTACAGTATTCGACTTACTGAAAAACCTCAAGGAATTCGCAATTTAAGGGATTCCTTGGCAGTCTATTATCCAGATATTCTGGATATTCGCATCGAGGAAGAAGCGAAGAAAGCCAGAAATAAGTTCTGGATTCAGGAACGTTTAGAATCTCCCATGGAGATCATCCATCAATTTTTTCAGGAACAGACGGGGCATGAATTAAGTCAGCAACAAGTAGACTGGATTGAAGCCAGTCTTTTAGAAACGAAGGAGGAAGTATGAAGCCGATTCGCCTAGAAGCCAAAAATATTGGCCCTCACGCCCAGCTAGATCTAGACTTCCGTGATTATGCGGATAGCCTCTTTCTAATCTCAGGTGATACGGGGTCTGGGAAAACAACCATCTTTGATTTGTTGGTCACAGCACTTTACTACAACAATGCCCAATTTAAGATTGGAGATAAGCGCTTTATCGATTTGCGGAGTGAATTTGCGTCCTTTTCTCCCAAAGAACCATCGAGTGTCCTTTTGGAGTTCAGCCATCGAAATCGGGTCTACCGTGTGGAGAGATCTTGGACTCCCAAACGAGTTACTTGGGACTCCGAAAGGCCGTTTAATAGTCTTTTTCGGGACCAACATCTTTTCTCTGAGGTTCAAGATGGCCACTTGGTCGGACCTAGTTACACCAAGCTTGCGGAGGTGACCCAAGCTATTGAGGACCTACTGCACTTGAACAAGGATCAGTTTCAGCGTATTTTACTCTTACCTCAGCATAATTTCAAGCGCTTTTTATTAGCCAATTCCAAGGAGAAGGAGGAAATTCTCCAAACTCTTTTTGATGTCGATTCCTATCACCTTTTAATTGAAACTTTAAAAGAAAAACGGAAACAAGACCGCCAGAAAATTGAAGCCAGAGACTTGGAAATGGTCGTACTTGCCCGCAGCGTGGTGGGAGAAGAGGCAGCCCTTTTGGGACCAGATCAAATCCAGGAGGCAATGGCAAAGGCCCTTCAATCTTTTGACCAAGAAAAAAATGTTCAAGGTCAAAGGATCGAGACCTTGGAGGCGCAGGTTCAGGAAGTATCTGCAGAACTTAGGGCTTGGGAGAGCCGACTAGAATGGGAGCAGAATCTCAAGGAGCAGCAAATTCTGCAACGAGATTTATTGGCTTCCTATCCAACTTATGATGAGGATAAGAAGGAACTGACTCTCTTGGATCAATTGGAAGAGGGGCAGATTCTCTTAGACCGGCAGGAGCAATTGGATAAGCAAAAAGGAGTCTTGGCAAGAACCCAGGAGCAACTAGAGCAGGAAAAGTTGAATTTAGAGACTTTAAGCAAAGAATTTAGGGCAGAAGTAACGCGACTTGATCAGGTAGATGAAGAAGAACTTCGTCAGCAACTAATAGATCTGGAAAAGAAGCATCAGAAACTCCTAGAAGCTCGGCAACAAACCCAGCGGATCGCAAATAAGCAAACTGAACTTGCAAATCTTCAAGCAGACCAGAAAGAATACCAAGAGTTGCTTGAGCAGAATCAGGAAGGATTATCTCAGATTGACAGGAACCTACAAGAATTGAATCAGGAGTCTGCTTCTTGGTCTCAGCTAATGGGCTATCAGCAGCTGTACCATCAGCTTCGTCAACAAAATCAGAAACTGGAAGATAGAAAACAGGAATGGGCAAGTTTGAATGTGCAGTTGGAAAAGATTCAAACCCAAATTTCAGATTTAACAAGATCCAATCAAGAGCAAGATCTCGAAGCTCTTCAGAAACAAAGACTGACTGTGGCTTTGAATATGGTCCGCTCGCAAGTTCACGTCGGTGACGAGTGTCCAGTTTGCCAGAATAGAATCAGTGTGCTCCCTGTGGATCGGGAGACGGAGAGTGACGAAGACTTCCTGCAATTAGAAATTGCCTCTCACGAGAAACAGCTTGAACTGTCTCATTTGCAAGAATCTCGGGCTAGTTTGGAGAGCAACCTGACAATAGTGATGGATGAGGTAAAAACGGAGGAAGTAGCTTATCGGTCTCAGTTCGAACAATTGACCTCTCAGTTAGAACTCGAAGCATCTAGTTTAGAAGAGCTGGCGCAAGCCCTTGAAAATTACCAAGAAACCCTCGAGATTCAGGCAAAAAGGGCAGAAGAATTAAGAGAAGAAAGAGAGGGTGCATTGTCACTTCAAAATACCTATTCGCTTAAACTTCAAGAGCTTGGACTGGGCATGGACCAGGCCCGCCATCAATTGCAGGAATGGGAACAATCCTTAGGTGAGCTGAAGGAACAAGTTGAAAGTCAGAGTCTTGAAGCACTTGAAGAGAAGCTCGAAAAGCAAAAACGAGCATTGAAAAACCTTCAATTAGGCAAGAAAAATCTTTCGCGCTTAGAACTGCAATTAACAGCTCAGAGACAGGCCTATGAAACCAAACAGGAACAACTTGTTGAACAGGTCCGTGCTTACGAAGAGACTCGTTCTCAGAATAAAAAGGCAATGAAACAATTACAGGCAGAGGTCTTACCGGTTGCCGATTGGACTGAATTTCTGGAAATCCTTCAGGGAATATCTAAACGGAGTGATTTACGGCGGCGATTGACACAATTTGAGGCTCAATTGCAAGAGGTGCGAATGGAGCTAACGCGATTGGAGGCAAACGAACCTGACGCTGTTCAACTCGAGAATCCTCAGAAAAGGCAAGCTTTGCTTGCACAATTAGAGTCTGAACTAGAATTGAAGTGTGAAACACTTGTTCTGCTGCAGAGCCGTATTGATCATGCCCTAGAGATTGAAAAACAACTGGAGAATTTGAATCAGAATCAAGTTGAAAGCAATCTACTCTTTAGCCAGTTGGATCAATTGGTGCAAGTTCTTAGTGGTCAGACAGAGAGTCGTTTAGACATTAAAGCTTATGTCTTGCAGCATTATTTTAAGCAGATTGTGGAAGTTGCAAATGACCGTTACTATCATGATTTTTCCCAAGGACGCTACCAATTTGTTCTCAAAAACCAAAAATCCTCTGGTCGAAGTCTCGCGGGATTGGATTTAGATGTTCTGGACCAAGAAGTGGGTCAGTTAAGACCTGTTTCCACACTTTCGGGCGGGGAAAGCTTTCTCGCAAGTATGGCTCTTGCCTTAGCTACGTCTGATGTGATTCAAGAAAGTAAGGGCGGAATAGAACTAGAAGCCCTCTTTATTGATGAAGGCTTTGGAAGTCTAGATCAGGAGACTCTTTTGGTTGCCTTGGATGTTTTGGAGAGCCTAGGTCGTAACGGTCGCATGATTGGTTTGATCTCACACGTAGAAATTATGAAACAGGGAATTTCCAAACAGATACTTTTAGAGAAGCGAGGTTCTGGCCGCAGTTCTGTTCAGCAAGTTTCCTTATAATCTCTGAAATTTTTCACGATTTTTTTCAATAGTAGAAGCGCAAAGATTTGAAAACGCTGTCAGATTGTGGTATACTGATATCGAAAAAAATTAAAGGTAGGACTCGAACTATGAGTAAAATTGTTGTCATTGGTGCTAACCACGCTGGTACAGCTTGTATTAACACAATGTTGGATAACTTCGGTGATGAGAACGAAGTAGTTGTTTTTGATCAAAACTCCAATATTTCCTTCCTCGGTTGTGGAATGGCACTTTGGATTGGAAAACAAATCGACGGTCCAGAAGGTCTTTTCTATTCTGATAAGGAAACTCTTGAAGCTAAAGGGGCTCGCATCTACATGGAATCTCCAGTTCTTTCTGTAGACTATGATAAGAAAGAAGTAACGGCCCTTGTTGATGGCAAAGAGCACGTTGAATCATATGAGAAATTGATTTTTGCAACTGGTTCCCAACCAATTATTCCACCAATTAAAGGAGTAGAATTGGTCGAAGGAACTCGCGAGTTCAAAGCAACCCTTGAAAACCTTCAATTTGTAAAACTGTACCAAAACTCTGCAGAAGTAATTGAACGTCTTGAAAACAAAGATATTAAACGAGTTGCTGTTGTTGGTGCAGGTTATATCGGTGTTGAGTTGGCAGAAGCCTTCGAACGTGTTGGTAAAGAAGTTGTCTTGATTGATATTGCTGAAACTTCCTTGAATGGTTACTATGACCGCGAACTATCAGATATGATGAATAAGAACTTGGAAGATCATGGAATTCGTTTGGCTTATGGCCAAAAAGTTCAAGCAGTTGAAGGAGATGGCAAAGTTGAGCGCATCGTAACCGATAAAGAAACCTTCGATGTTGACATGGTTGTCTTGGCTGTTGGTTTCCGACCAAATACAGAACTTGGAGCAGGCAAAATCGAACTTTACCAAAACGGTGCCTTCCTTGTTGATAAGAAACAAGAAACAAGCATTCCGGGTGTGTACGCAATTGGTGACTGTGCAACCATCTATGACAACTCTCTTGGTAAACCAAGCTACATCGCCCTTGCTTCAAATGCAGTTCGCTCTGGTATCGTAGGTGCCTTTAACGCAACTGGTCATGAACTTGAAGGAATTGGTGTTCAAGGTTCAAACGGTATCTCTATCTACGATCTTAAGATGGTTTCAACTGGTTTGACTCTTGAAAAAGCTAAAGCAGCTGGTTTCGATGCTGTTGAAACAGGTTTCAACGATCTTCAAAAACCTGAATTCATTAAACACAACAACTATGAAGTGGCGATCAAGATTGTTTACGATCGTACAACTCGTCAAATTCTTGGGGCACAAATGGCTTCGAAAGAAGATATGTCTATGGGAATTCACATGTTCTCTTTGGCTATCCAAGAGCATGTAACCATTGATAAGTTGGCCTTGACGGATATCTTCTTCTTGCCACACTTTAACAAGCCATACAACTACATCACAATGGCTGCATTGACTGCCGAATAAAAGAGATATTGAAAAAGACTTGGGATTTTCTCAAGTCTTTTCATCTGTTTTAGAAATTTTCAAAAACGAACTTTCTGCTGATGTGGATTCAATATCGTTGACAATTTTCGGACAATTCTGTATAATATTTCCAGAAAGGTCGGTTTTAATACTCAAAACAGTTCGAAATATGAAACGAATTTTAATTCAGGAATTGGATTGAAATTTATAGATGATGAAGCAAGCATCGCTTGCCATCAATCCGATGAAGACAGGACTTAGGGTTCGGCGAAGAGGATTCACACATTCAGATTTTGAAATGTAATGAGTATGAATACCTGTCTATGCTTAGTATTGACAGGTAAATAATGTTAGAGGTGCCGTCATGTTAAACGAGTTTCCCATTTTTGATTATGAAGATATTCAATTAATTCCCAATAAGTGTATTATTTCAAGCCGTTCTCAAGCGGATACAGAGGTGACATTTGGGAAGCATACATTTAAGCTACCGGTTGTACCAGCCAATATGCAAACCATTGTAGACGAGGAACTGGCTGAGAAGCTAGCACGTGAGGGGTATTTTTACATCATGCATCGCTTTGATGAAGCAGCCCGTATTCCTTTTATTAAAAAAATGAAAGAGCAAGGTCTGATTTCCTCGATTTCTGTGGGGGTAAAAGACTATGAGTATGACTTTGTGAGTCAGCTCAAAGAAAATGTCCCAGACTATATCACCATTGACATTGCCCATGGGCATGCGGACAGTGTTATCAAAATGATTCAGCATATCAAAAGAGAACTACCTGAGACTTTTGTCATTGCTGGAAATGTTGGGACACCAGAAGCTGTGCGTGAGTTGGAGAATGCAGGTGCAGATGCAACGAAAGTGGGAATTGGCCCTGGTAAGGTTTGTATCACAAAAGTCAAAACTGGATTTGGTACAGGTGGCTGGCAATTGGCAGCACTCCGGTGGTGTGCTAAAGCAGCTCGTAAACCGATTATTGCGGATGGTGGAATTCGTACCCATGGTGATATTGCTAAGTCTATTCGTTTTGGTGCCAGCATGGTGATGATTGGATCACTCTTTGCAGGCCATACCGAGAGTCCTGGTAAATTGATTGAGGAAAATGGACAAGCCTTCAAAGAGTACTATGGCTCTGCCTCTCAATTCCAAAAAGGGGATTATAAAAACGTTGAAGGGAAGAAAATCCTGTTACCAGCGAAAGGTTCCATTTTTTCAACCCTCAAAGAAATGCAGGAAGATCTTCAAAGTTCGATCTCTTATGCAGGTGGACGAGACCTCGAAAGTCTCCGAAAAGTAGATTATGTGATTGTGAAAAATTCCATCTGGAATGGAGATAGTTTGTAAGAAACATCCAGGTCTTGAATTGGCCTGGATTTTCCTTTATAGAGGTTAGCGTTTTTGGTATACTAGTGATGACCTTATACTCAAATACTCTTTTAGTTTATCTTTTATTACTGTGTTAGATCGTCTTGCTGTACTTCAGTACTGTCTGCGACTTGCTGCCTTGTACTAAAAGCAAACTAAAAGACTATATTACTGTGTTAGCTGGTCTTGCTGCACTTAGTTAAAATTTTCTTCGAACATTTTAACAGAAATCTCAAAATCTCTGAGGGAAATTTTGAGCTGTCTATTATTCGCTGCCTTGTACTAAAAGCAAACGAATAGACTTTAACAGTTGAAAATCTGACTGTCTGAATCCTTTTCACCAAACCTCGTGTTTTGTATGCCTTATTGATGGTAAGCTATCCTTGCTTTAGAACCGATCCATTTTAAGCCACTTCCTGGATTAAAATGTGTTTCAGATTTTAACTTGTTCCGAGTAGTCGAAAAATTTTGAATGGAGGTGAATCATGCATCAAACCTATTCTAACTCTGAAAAAGTGAAAGTCTTTTTTCAAATCTTTTTACCCATTTTGGTTTACCAAGTCGCGAATTTTTCAGCCTCCTTTATTGATACGATGATGACAGGGCAGTATGGTACCTTGGATTTGGCTGGGGTTGCGATGGCGACGAGTATTTGGCATCCGATGTTTACCTTAGTTACTGGGGTGCTGTCGGCTATTGTTCCCATTATCGGCTATCATCTAGGCCAAGGGCAAAAGGGGAAGGTTGCTAGAGATGTTTGGCAGTTTATTTATCTGTCCCTTTGTTTAGCAGCCTTTCTTTTTCTGATTATTGGATTTGGTGCCCCCCTTTTGTTAGAGAGTTTAGGCTTGCAAACAGAAGTTTTGCGGGTGGGAAAAGATTATCTGCACTTTATGCTTTTGGGGATTTTACCCCTCTTGCTTTTTAGTGTATTCCGCTCTTTTTTTGATGCCTTGGGACTAACAAAATTGTCCATGTATCTGATGTTGCTTCTCCTCCCTTTTAATGCCTTCTTTAACTATTTGTTAATTTATGGCGTTGGTCCCGTCCCTGAATTGGGAGGAGCAGGAGCGGGGTTGGGGACTTCTATGGCTTACTGGGCTTTATTATTAGTCATTCTAGGTGTCATGTATTGGCATCCTGAGATGAAAGGCTATCGTATTTTTAAACCACAAGGTCTGTATCTTCCAGGTTTTATCGAAGGTTGGAAACTTGGTTTGCCAATTGGTGGAGCTGTTTTTGCAGAGTCTGCTATTTTTGCTGCGGTTGGATTTTTTATGGCTCGCTTTTCTTCAGAAGTGATTGCCAGTCATCAGGCAGCTATGAATTTTTCGAATATGATGTATGCCTTTCCTTTGTGTGTTTCCATGACTATGGCCATTATCATTTCTTATGAAAAAGGCGCAGAACGATCAGAAGATGTTCTAGCTTATAGTCGCATTGGTCGACTCATGGCGATTCTGTTCGCAGCAGCCACTCTGATTTTCCTATACGTTTTCCGGAATCAGGTAGCTGCGCTCTATGGGAAAGAACCTGAGTTTATCAGGCTGACCAGCCATTTCCTGATTTATGCCCTATTCTTCCAATTTGCTGATGCCTTGGTATCACCAATTCAGGGAATTTTGCGGGGCTATAAGGATACGACCTATCCTTTTGTTATTGGAATTATTAGCTATTGGATTATCGCCCTTCCTTTGGGTTACCTCTTAGATATTCTTGCTGGTTTCGGACCATATGGTTATTGGATTGGACTTAATATAGGCTTATGGGCTTGTGCACTCCTCTTACAATGGCGAATGGTGTCTGTTCAAAAACAGGATAGGCTGCTCTCTCAAGAGTAAGAAAAAAACGACAGTTTAAAGCTGTCGTTTTTGTAATGGATTTGATCCTCATTAGGATTTGGTTTTCATTTTTCCTTGAGGATAATACGTTCCTTCAGGGAGGTCTCGAATAAAGACATGGATGGCTTCCTTTGGAGCCCCTGTGTGTTTCATAACAGATTCGGTTACCTCCGCAGCAAGAGCTTGTTTTTGCTCAAGAGAGCGTCCTTCAAAGAGTTCAATTTTTACAAATGGCATAACGATTCCTCCTCGTAATCCATTGTACCATATTGTAACGTGGGAAAAGACTGTAAGTTTGGTCTGATTTCGTGTATAATAGGTAAGAAATAATTTTTTAGAAAGTTGAATGATGGCGCAGCTTTATTTTAAGTATGGGACAATGAATTCGGGGAAGACCATTGAAATTCTCAAAGTAGCCCATAATTATGAAGAACAGGGGAAGCGAGTTCTCATTATGACTTCAGCTGTAGATACACGAGATGGAGTTGGAATGGTCTCGAGTCGCATTGGGATGCGGCGGGAAGCCTTGGCAATTGATGATGATTTTGATGTCTTTGGATTTATTCAGGAGGAGCAAAAGCAAGAGGAGCTTTATTGTGTTCTCATTGATGAAGCTCAATTTTTAAAACGGCATCATGTTTTTGCCCTGGCCAGGGTAGTAGATGAATTAGACATTCCGGTTATGGCCTTTGGTTTGAAAAATGATTTCCGAAATGAGTTGTTTGAAGGATCTAAATACCTTTTACTTTTCGCAGACAAGATTGAAGAGATTAAAACGATCTGTCACTATTGTTCCAAAAAAGCAACAATGGTCCTTCGGATGCAGGATGGATCCCCCATGTATGACGGAGAACAAATTCAAATTGGTGGGAACGAAACCTATGTCTCGGTATGTAGAAAGCACTATTTTAATCCGGAATTAGAAGGAGTTAGCTAAGCATGAATATTTATGATCAATTGCAGGCGGTAGAGGATCGCTACGAGGAATTGGGGGAACTTTTAAGTGATCCGCAAGTCGTTAGTGACACCAAGCGTTTCATGGAACTTTCCCGTGAAGAAGCCTCGACACGCGAAACAGTTGCCGCCTATCGGGAATACAAACGGATTTTGCAATCCATTACGGATGCTGAAGAAATGATTAAAGATGCAGCGGGTGATGCTGAATTGGAAGAAATGGCTAAAATGGAGCTTAAGGAATCCAAGCAGGCTAAGGAAGAATATGAAGAGAAGTTAAAAATCTTGTTGCTTCCAAAAGATCCGAATGATGATAAAAACATTATCTTGGAAATCCGTGGTGCGGCAGGTGGAGACGAAGCGGCACTCTTTGCAGGCGATCTCCTGACCATGTATCAGAAATACGCAGAGACTCAAGGATGGCGTTTTGAAGTTATGGAAACGTCCATGAATGGCGTCGGTGGTTTCAAAGAAGTTGTGGCTATGGTATCTGGTCAGTCTGTCTATTCTAAACTCAAATATGAATCTGGAGCCCATCGGGTTCAACGGGTTCCTGTGACGGAAAGTCAAGGACGAGTTCATACTTCGACGGCAACCGTGCTTGTGATGCCAGAGGTTGAAGAGGTCGAATACGATATTGATCCAAAAGATTTGCGGATTGATATTTACCATGCGTCTGGAGCCGGTGGTCAGAACGTCAACAAAGTTGCGACGGCTGTTCGGATTGTACACTTGCCAACCAATATTAAAGTGGAAATGCAAGAAGAGCGGACTCAGCAGAAAAACCGGGATAAAGCGATGAAAATTATTCGTGCCCGCGTTGCGGACCATTTTGCTCAAATTGCGCAAGAAGAGCAGGATGCAGAGCGTAAGTCTACCATTGGTACAGGTGACCGTTCGGAACGGATTCGTACCTATAACTTCCCGCAGAATCGAGTGACAGACCATCGTATTGGTCTAACCCTCCAAAAGCTAGACAGCATTTTATCTGGTAGATTGGATGAAGTGGTGGACGCCCTTGTTTTGTATGACCAAACTCAGAAGTTAGAGGCCTTAAACAATTAGATGAGATATAGCCAACGATTCCAAGAATTTCACGACCAACTTTCCCATGTTGGTGAGGAGCCAGAAGCCTTTGACCTTATGGTTCGGAAACTGTTTGACTTGACCTTTACGGATTTTGTTTTCTTTTTGCAAAAAGAAGAAGAAGCTGAGGTGCTTACCCAGTTGAGGTCTTATCATAAGCGCTTGATGGACCATGAACCGGTCCAGTATATACTTGGTTCAACGGACTTTTGTGGCTATGAATTTCTCGTAGATGAGCGGGTCCTAATCCCTAGACCTGAAACGGAAGAATTGGTTGACTTGATTTTAGATGAAAATCCGGATCACGGTCTAAATGTCATAGATATCGGAACGGGTAGTGGAGCCATCGCCTTATCCTTAGCAAAGAATCGACCAACATGGAATGTATGGGCAACGGATATTTCAAAGGAAGCTCTGGAAGTAACAAGGTTGAACCGGCAAAGACTCGAATTGGAAAAACAGGTAAACTTGGTAGAAAGCAATCTTTTGGAACAAGTGACAGGATCTTTTGATATCCTAGTTTCGAATCCTCCTTATATCGCTTGGGAAGATCAAGCTGAGGTTGGTCAAAATGTTCTTCACTCGGAACCACATTTAGCCCTTTTTGCGGATGAAGGTGGCTTGGCCCTATACAGAAAATTGGCTGCAGAATCAGGTGCTTATTTACAACCAAATGGAAAAATTTATCTGGAGATTGGCTATAAACAAGGGGAAGCTGTGCGGCATCTCTTTCAAGAAGCTTTTCCCCAAGCGCGTGTACGAGTCCTCGCAGATCAATTTGGACAGGATCGGATGGTGGTAGTTGATGGAAATCTTAAAGGATGAGTTGGAAGCAGGACGAGCTGTCATTCTTCCAACCGAGACCGTTTATGGGCTTTTTGCAAAGGCTTTGAATCAAGAGGCTGTGGATTTGGTTTACGCTCTTAAGCAAAGACCAAGGGATAAAGCCCTGAATCTCAATATTGCAACTATCGATCCAGTAAAACTCTATGCAAGGGAGATTCCCCCTTATTTTGAGGAATTGGCAAAACATTTTTGGCCTGGGCCACTGACTATCTTGCTCAAGGCTAGTGATGCTGTGCCATTTTGGATTAATTCGGGCTTACCCAGTGTTGGCTTTCGGATGCCAGCTCATCCCATAACCTTAGAACTGATCCAAGAAGAAGGCCCCTTGATTGGCCCCTCCGCGAATTTGAGTGGTCAAGAGAGTGGTCAGGTGTTTAAGCAGATTCAAGAGGAGATCCCCGTTCCAGGTTTTGCAGATGATCCTTTTCTGACAGGAGTGGATTCCACTATTCTTGATTTATCTCAAGAGCAGGCCTGTATCTTACGACAAGGTGTGATTACTAAGGAAGACTTGAAAGCAGTTGTTCCCCAGCTAGAATTTAAAGAGGTGGAAAAATGATTTTTGAAAATAATGATTACCGGAACTATGACCCAGAACTCTGGGCAGCTATGGATGCGGAAGCAAAGCGTCAAGAAGACAATATTGAATTGATTGCCTCTGAAAATGTTGTTTCGAAAGCTGTGATGGCCGCTCAAGGATCCCTTTTAACGAATAAATATGCCGAGGGCTATCCAGGTCGCCGCTATTACGGTGGGACCGAAGCCGTGGATGTGGTTGAGAATTTAGCGATTGAACGGGCTAAAGAAATCTTTGGAGCTGGTTATGCCAATGTACAGCCTCATTCTGGTTCCCAAGCCAATGCCGCAGCTTACATGGCTTTAGTGCAGCCAGGAGATACCATTCTTGGAATGGATTTATCTGCTGGTGGCCATTTGACCCATGGTTCTCCGGTTAGCTTTTCAGGGAAAACCTACCATTTTGTTGCCTATAATGTGGATCCAGTAACAGAATTGCTTTCCTATGATGAGTTAGAAGCGTTGGCCAAAGAACACCAGCCAAAACTGATTGTAGCAGGAGCTTCAGCCTACTCACGGATTCTTGATTTTGAACGACTGCGTCAAATTGCGGATGCAGTGGATGCCTATCTCATGGTGGACATGGCTCATATTGCAGGATTGGTAGCAGCTGGTCTCCATCCCAATCCGATGCCGTTTGCTCATGTTGTAACTTCTACAACACATAAAACCCTTCGTGGTCCTCGTGGCGGTCTCATCTTGACCAATGATGAAGAGCTGGCTAAGAAAATCAATTCAGCTATTTTCCCTGGGATTCAAGGTGGACCTTTGGAGCATGTCATTGCGGCTAAGGCTGTTGCTTTTAAAGAAGTTCTAGATCCTGCGTTTAAAGAATACATGCAGCAAGTTTTGAAGAATACGCAAGCCATGGTGGAAGTCTTTCTTCAAGATGAGGATTTCCGTGTCATTTCAGGGGGATCTGATAATCACCTTTTCCTGGTAGATGTCACAAAAGTTGTGGAGAATGGAAAAGTTGCTCAGCAACTCTTGGATGATGTTCATATTACCTTGAATAAGAATTCCATTCCTTATGAGCAGTTATCCCCATTTAAAACATCCGGTATTCGAATTGGTACGCCAGCTATTACAGCTCGTGGATTCAAGGAAGAAGAAGCACGGAAAGTTGCCCACTTAATCCTTAAAACTCTTAAAGCAAACGGAAATCCAGAAGAATTAGAAGAAGTAAAAGCAGGGGTGGCTGAATTAACAAGCGCCTTCCCACTATACAAGGACTAGTATGGATATTTACATTAAAGAAGCGATTATTCATCAATTTTCTCCTCAAAGTTTAGACCTTCAATTTTCCCAAGAATCCCTAGAATTGTCTCCCCGTATTGATGAATATCTTAGGAAAAAAATTGAAAAAGTTTACTCAGATGATGCTAAAAAAGGTGCTTTCGAATCTGAAAACACCTTTTTCAGTCACATCCAAGATGATTTGAGGGAAAGCTCTATTGCCATTAGCCAGCTCTGGTTAGAAGCCTTTAAGGAGGCTGAAAATCAGAAAATGAATGACTTAGTGTTTGTCAATTTTGATAAAGAAGGACAAAATCACTTTGCCTTTTTGCGTCTAGTGCTTAGAGATTCTCTAACCGATTTGGGGCAAGAAGAGAATCGGATCCAGCTAACCCAAAACCACCTTCCGGGATTTGGAGCTAGTCCAGATGAGGGCTTAGTTGTCAATCGGGTGACTGGCCAGTACTTTTTGCTGGAAAAACGAATCAAAGCTCAGGGGAGTTTCCTTCACTATTTTTCAGAAAAATTATTAGAAGTTGAGTTGGCTCCATCACCTAAAAAATCCATTCAAACCATGGAAAAAGCTGCGCAAAAAATTGCGGAGAGTTTTCAGGCAGATGATTTTCAGTTCCAGTCAAAACTAAAGTCATCCCTGCATAAAAACTTGGAGGCAAAACAGGAATTACGGCCAGAAGACATTGCGAATGATTTATTTGAGGATAATTTAACCGCGCGTCTAACTTTTATTGACCAGATGAAGGAAGAAGTTCCGGAAGCCATTCAATTCCAAGAAATTGATAGCCAGCGACAACTTAAACGATTGGAAAACCAAAAGCTTTCCCTATCAAATGGAATTCAGTTAATTGTGCCCAATCCGGTTTATGAAGATGCTGAATCAGTAGAGTTTATCATGAATGAGGATGGAACCTATTCGATTCTTATCAAAAATGTGGATGCGATTGAGAGTCTCTAATGATCAAACGAATATTTAGTTTCTTATTGATTTTGCTTGTATTTTTAGGAATGTGGAAAGGCTGGCAAACGGCACAGACGGTTGCCCATGTACGTTCTTACCAGCCGCTAGTTGAAGAGGCTTTGAGGAAAGAAAATTCGACCTTGGATTCTGATCTGGTTCTTGCCGTTATTTACACTGAAACCAAGGGGCAGGGGCAAGATGTTATGCAGGCCAGTGAGAGCCTGACTGGCCAGGTTGACTCACTGGCAACCCCCCAAGAAAGTATTGAACATGGGGTAAAAACTCTAAATAGCTATTACCTACATGGTCAAGAATTGGGAGTTGATGAGTGGACCTCTGTGCAGGCTTATAATTTTGGGAAAGCCTATATCGATTATGTGGCTAAGAATGGACAGAAAACGAGTCTCGAATTAGCCCAGACTTACTCACGGGATGTAGTTGCTCCTAGTCTTGGAAATATGAGTGGCGAGACCTACGCTTACTGGACCCCAATTTCCATCTTTCATGGACATGAACTCTACCGAAATGGTGGAAATTACTTTTATGCCAATCAAGTTCGTTTGAATCTGGATTTGATTCGCTTTTTTGAGCGCTTTGGCTAGCTTGATTTCCCCATTTTTAGCTAGCTTTTGATAAAATAAAAACAGGAGAGTAAGGGAGTGGAACTGTGACCAGAAGAATAAAGGCAATTTGGGCTCAAGACCAGAAGGGACTGATTGGGCAGGATGGACATCTCCCCTGGCGAATTCCAGAAGAATTGGCTCATTTTAAAGCGACTACAATGGGTCAAGCTATGCTCATGGGCCGTGTAACCTTTGAAGGTATGGGCAAGCGCGTGTTACCAGGACGGAAAAGTCTCATTTTGACGAGAGATCCGAATTATCAGGTGGATCATCCGGATGTTCTGGTCCTTCAATCTGTGGAAGAGGTTTTGAATTGGTACCAACATCAAGAGCTAGAGCTTTATGTCATCGGTGGCCGTGAGATTTTCTGTGCCTTTAAAGAGAATCTGGATGAGCTGATTTGTTCTGAAATTCAGGGGGTCTTTGAAGGAGATGTTTATTTCCCTGCAGAATTTCCTTGGAAGTCCTTTGAGCTGGTTGAGCAGATTGAGCAGGAAACGGCTACTTTTCCCTTCACCATCTATAAATACAGGAGGATCACATAAAGGATGGAACGCAATCTATTCGGCCTTTTTACGGCCTTGCTTGGAGTTATTTGTGTTTTGTGTGCCTTGCAATCTTTTCAAAAACGGCGCTATGGCTTAACTGCATTTTTTATGTTGAATGCCTTCACCAATTTAGTGAACACGATTCACGCCATTTATAATACCTTATTTTAATCTAGGAGTTAGATTTACATATGTCGAAATCGAGATCAAATGAAGTCATGATTTATTGTTCGTTTTGTGGTAAGAATCAAGATGAAGTTAAGAAAATCATTGCTGGAAATAATGCATTCATCTGTAATGAATGTGTCGAATTAGCTCAGGAAATTATTCGAGAAGAGTTAGCCGAGGAAGTGTTGGCCGACCTTTCTGAAGTGCCAAAACCACAAGAGCTGTTAGCTATTTTGAACCATTATGTTATCGGACAAGATCGGGCCAAGCGCGCTCTAGCAGTTGCTGTTTATAACCATTACAAACGGATCAATTTCCACGATAATCGGGATGATGATACGGATGTTGAGCTGCAAAAATCCAATATCCTCATGATTGGTCCAACAGGATCCGGAAAGACTTTCCTGGCTCAAACTTTGGCAAAAAGCTTGAATGTTCCTTTTGCCATCGCTGATGCGACTGCCTTGACTGAAGCTGGATACGTCGGAGAAGACGTCGAAAACATTCTGCTAAAATTACTCCAAGCAGCTGATTTCAATATTGAACGTGCTGAGCGGGGAATCATTTATGTGGATGAGATTGATAAAATTGCTAAGAAGAGCGAGAATGTCTCTATTACCCGTGATGTATCCGGAGAAGGCGTTCAACAAGCCCTTCTCAAAATTATTGAGGGAACTGTTGCAAGTGTACCACCTCAAGGTGGACGAAAACACCCACAACAGGAAATGATTCAAGTGGACACCAAGAATATTCTCTTTATCGTTGGAGGTGCCTTTGACGGTATTGAAGAGATTGTTAAACAACGTCTAGGAGAAAAGATTATTGGCTTTGGTCACAACAACAAGGCAATTGATGAAAATGGTTCTTATATGCAAGAAATCGTTTCAGAGGATATTCAAAAATTCGGTATTATTCCAGAATTGATTGGACGTTTGCCTGTCTTTGCGGCTTTAGAGCCACTTGAAGTGCAAGATTTGGTCCGTATTCTTAAGGAGCCAAGAAATGCCTTGGTTAAACAGTACCAGACACTTCTCTCTTATGATGATGTTGACTTGGAATTTGAAGATGGAGCCTTGGAAGAAATTGCCCGTTTAGCCATTGACCGTAAGACAGGAGCTCGTGGACTTCGCTCTATCATTGAAGAAACCATGATGGATGTTATGTTTGAAGTTCCAAGTGAAGAGAATGTCAAGACGGTACGGATTACCAAAGAAGCTGTTCTTGGCTTGGAAAAACCAATTCTGGAAACAGCTTAACAAAGGAAGCAGGGAGGGGAGAGTGGGACAGAACAGTTTTCTACAAAAACTGTTCGATACAAGTCTTTTTTTCAAGTTGTAAGCTGAAACGGTTTCTCCCCAAACCGTTTCACTCCCACCTTCGCACTGTTGATTAGGTTGTTTTCAGAGGTCAAAGAGTCAGGAATTGACTCTTTGAGTTTCTGGATAGGAGAACATGAAATGTTCTCTCAATAAAGAGATCGAAAACACCGATCAACCACTGCGTCAAAATATTTTTATAGTCTTTTAGTTTACTTTTAGTACAAGGCAGCGAGTCGTAGACAGTACTGAAGTACGGCAAGACGTGCTAACACAGTAATAAAAGATAAACTAAAAGAGTATACTAACTAAAATAGGAAGGTTGAGACTTTGGTCACAACCTCTTTTTTAAGGAGAAGTTAATGGAACTAAATACCCACAATGCGGATCTTTTATTGAGTGCCACCAATAAGAGTCACTATCCTCAGGATGACATCCCTGAAATTGCTATGGCTGGTCGCTCCAATGTTGGAAAATCCAGTTTTATTAATGGGATACTCAATCGTAAAAATCTAGCTCGAACCTCTAGCAAACCTGGAAAAACTCAGTTATTAAATTTCTTCAATATCGACGATCAGTTGCGTTTTGTAGATGTCCCTGGTTATGGATATGCCAAGGTTTCGAAGAAGGAGCGGGAAAAATGGGGAAAAATGATTGAAGAGTACCTAACAAGTCGCGATAATCTGCGAGCCGTTGTTAGCCTTGTTGATTTTAGGCATGCTCCTTCACAAGATGATGTCCAAATGTATGATTTCCTTAAGTATTATGAAATTCCGGTTATTTTAGTGGCTACCAAGGTTGACAAAATTCCTAAAAGCCGCTGGAATAAACATGAAAAGATGATTAAAGATAAACTAGACTTTGATTCAAATGATGATTTTGTTCTTTTTTCATCTGAAACAAAGTATGGCATTGATCAGGCCTGGGATGCCATTCTAGCAAAAATTTAGAATCATTTGTGATCAGGTGGGGTGCAGTGCCCTACCTTTTTATACGCTTTGAAAATCAAATTTAACCGTTGTCAGGTCAGACAGTCTAGTAGATTGTCTGAGATTCTAGTTGAAAAAACGAAGTTTTTGCCAACTTTGCCGTACTTATTTGAAACTTTCTTCGAAAGTTTTATAGTCTTTTAGTTTACTTTTAGTACAAGGCAGCGAGTCGTAGACAGTACTGAAGTACGGCAAGGCGAGCTAACACAGTAATAAAAGATAAACTAAAAGAGTATATCTTTAAGCTCAAAACATCCCCCAGAGAATTCGAGTTGTCTGCGGCTCATTTGCTAGTTTAATTTTTGATTTTCATTGAGTATTAGATGTCTTGAAATTACTGGTCTATTTTTCAATGGGGTCAATTTTTAGACGAAAAGATGGTATAATGAAAGGTGACTAAAACAAAGGATGAGAAGATGATAAGTAAAGAGATGATTCAACGAGAACTTGAGGGAGTCGATATTCGCTTTGATTATCCCTTAAAGGAATTTACCTATACAAAAGTAGGTGGACCTGTCGATTATCTGGTGTTTCCGCGTAATAAGTATGAATTGTTGCGGATTGTGAAATTAGCTAATCGAGAAGAGATACCTTGGATGGTGTTAGGGAACTCTAGTAACATCATTATTCGCGATGGTGGAGTTCGTGGTTTTGTGATTATGTTTAACCATCTGAATCATATTACGGTGGATGGATACATGATTGAAGCGGAAGCTGGAGCCAATTTGATTCAGACAACGCATGTTGCCCTGCACCATAGCCTGTCAGGTTTTGAATTTGCTTGTGGGATTCCAGGAAGCGTTGGTGGAGCGGTTTTCATGAATGCGGGAGCCTATGGCGGTGAAATTGGTCATGTTTTAGAGTCTTGTACGATTTTGACCAAAGAAGGAGAACTGAAAACATTAGAAAATCGGGATATGCGCTTTGGGTACCGCCATTCAGCTATTCAAGGGACTGGAGATATTGTGATCTCAGCTAAGTTTTCTCTGAAGCCTGGGGACCATCAGTTGATTGAACAGGAAATGAAGCGGTTGACACATTTAAGGGAATTGAAACAACCCTTGGAATACCCAAGTTGTGGTTCTGTTTTTAAACGTCCTCCTGGATATTTTGCGGGTCAATTAATCTCAGAGGCTAATTTGAAGGGACATCGAATCGGTGGTGTGGAAGTATCGACCAAGCATGCTGGCTTTATGGTGAATCGGTATGATGGGACGGCTGCGGATTATGAGCAACTGATTCAGGATGTTATTGAACGGGTAGAAAAGCATGCAGGTGTACGTTTAGAGCCTGAAGTTAGAATTATTGGAGACTACGAGTGAAACAACCAATTATTGAATTTCGGCATGTATCCAAAGTCTATGAGGATACTGGAACCCAGGTCTTAAAAGATATTAATTTTGAACTGGAAGAGGGGAAATTTTACACTCTTCTTGGAGCATCTGGTTCTGGAAAATCAACGATTTTGAATATGATTGCCGGACTCTTAGATCCCTCATCAGGAGACATTTTTTTGGATGGCCATCGTTTGAATGATGTTCCCATTAATCAGCGGGACGTTCATACGGTATTTCAGTCTTACGCCTTATTCCCACATATGAATGTGTTTGACAATGTGGCTTTTCCTCTTAAAGTTCGCAAGGTGGGGAAGGAAGAAATCGCTACACGTGTTAGCCAGGTTTTAAAAATGGTGCAGTTGTCTGGCTATGAAAAACGGTCAATTCGAAAATTGTCCGGTGGGCAGCGACAGCGGGTAGCCATTGCACGCGCCATTATCAATCAACCTCGAGTTGTTTTGTTGGACGAACCACTATCAGCCCTTGATTTAAAACTGAGAACTGACATGCAGTACGAGCTGCGTGAATTGCAACAGCGTTTGGGGATTACCTTTGTGTTTGTAACCCATGATCAGGAAGAAGCTTTGGCCATGAGTGACTGGATTTTTGTGATGAATGAAGGTGAGATTGTTCAGTCTGGGACACCCGTAGATATCTATGATGAGCCTATCAACCATTTTGTTGCTAGTTTTATTGGCGAATCCAATATTCTTCCAGGTACGATGATTGAAGATTACCTGGTTGAGTTTAATGGACAACGATTTGAAGCGGTTGATGGAGGAATGCGTCCTCGTGAATCCGTTGAAGTTGTTATCCGACCTGAAGATTTGCGAATTACCTTACCAGAAGAAGGAAAATTACAGGTTACAGTAGATACTCAATTGTTCCGGGGAGTTCATTATGAAATTATTGCCTATGATGAGCGTGGGAATGAGTGGATGATTCATTCAACTCGAAAAGCCATCGTAGGGGAAGTAATCGGATTGGATTTTGAACCCGAAGATATTCATATCATGCGTTTAAACGAAACTGAAGAAGAGTTTGATGCCCGTATTGAAGAGTACGTTGATATGGATGAACAAGAGGCCGGTCTAATCCAAGCGATTGAGGAGGAGCGAGATGAAGACAAGAATCACTAATCTCTTTTCCATCCCCTATATTCTGTGGATTTTGCTCTTTGTATTAGCTCCCTTAGCCTTGATTGTCTTTCAATCTTTCTTTACAATAGATGGTTCTTTTTCGCTGGATAATTTCAGAACATTTTTTCAAGCTGATAATGCTACCTATCTGAGGATGGGCTTTAACTCCATTTTGTATGCGAGTTTGATTACCTTATTAACGCTAGCCATCAGCTATCCCATGGCTTATTTTTTAACCCAGCTTAAGCACAAGGAGCTTTGGTTATTACTGATTATTCTTCCAACTTGGATCAATCTTCTCTTAAAAGCCTATGCCTTTCTAGGGATTTTTAGCCAAGATGGTGCGGTTAATCAATTTTTAACCTTTGTAGGGCTTGGTCCGCAGCAGCTGCTCTTTACGGACTTTTCTTTTTTGATGGTCAGTTCCTACATCGAATTGCCTTTTATGATTTTACCGATTTTTCATGCTTTGGATGAATTGGATAAGGCTGTTATCAATGCTTCCTATGACCTTGGTGGCAGTCGCTGGCAAACCTTTTGGTGGGTGATTTTCCCCATGTCTATGAAGGGCGTTCGCTCGGGTGTTCAAGCGGTCTTTATTCCTAGCCTTAGCCTTTTTATGCTGACTCGTTTGATTGGAGGAAACCGTGTTATTACCCTAGGGACTGCCATTGAGCAGCATTTCCTTATCACTGAAAACTGGGGGATGGGATCGACCATCGGAGTTGTTCTGATTTTGGCTATGTTACTGACGATGTGGTTGACGAGAGAGAGGACAGACGCATGAAAAAATTAGCAAATTTCTATCTTTTTCTTGTATTTGCCCTCCTGTATCTTCCTATTTTCTATCTCATTCTATATGCTTTCAATAAGGGTGGAGATATGAATGCCTTTACTGGGTTCACTTGGGAGCATTTTCGGACCTTGTTCTCCGATCAACGCTTAATCCTCATTTTAGCTCAGACCTTTTTCTTAGCCTTTTTGTCATCTAGTATTGCGACGACAATCGGTACTTTTGGGGCGATCCTTCTGCATCGAATGAAAAAGCCATTACAAGGTAGCCTCCTTGGATTTAACAATATCTTAATGGTGGCTCCGGATGTAATGACAGGTGCTAGTTTCTTGATTTTGTTTACGTTGATTGGATTTCAACTGGGGTTTATCTCTGTTCTCCTTAGTCACATAGCCTTTTCCATTCCCATTGTTGTCTTGATGGTTTTGCCACGCTTGCAAGAAATGAATGATGATATGATTAACGCTGCTTATGATTTGGGGGCATCGGAAGGACAAGTATTACGGGAAATTCTTTTTCCCTATCTAACTCCAGCTATTATTGCAGCTTATTTCATGGCCTTCACTTATTCTTTAGATGACTTTGCGGTCACCTTTTTTGTCACAGGAAATGGCTTTACGACATTGGCTGTTGAAATCTATTCTCGAGCTAGACGAGGTGTTTCCCTAGAGATTAACGCTCTATCCACTTTGGTCTTTCTTTTCAGTATCTTACTGGTCATTGGTTTTTATTTTATTTCTAGGCAAAAGGAGGAGGGGCAATGAAGCAGCTAATCAGCTTTTTAGCAGGAATCGGCTTAATCCTTCTAACCCTAGGAATGATGATTCTGCAACTTCAACCCAAAGATAGCCAAGATCAAAAACGGCCTTTGGTGATTTACAATTGGGGCGATTACATTGACCCAGAGCTCATTGAACAATTCACAGCAGAAACGGGAATCCGTGTTCAGTATGAGACCTTTGATTCCAACGAAGCTATGTATACCAAGGTCAAACAAGGAGGAACAACCTATGACATCGCCATTCCAAGTGAGTACATGATTCAGAAAATGTCTCAGGAAGGATTACTGGAGAAATTAGATCACAGTAAGATTGAGGGACTTGAACACATTGACCCATCTTTCCTGGATCAGAGCTTTGACCCTCAAAATACTTATTCTATTCCATATTTTTGGGGAACTCTTGGTATTGTTTACAATGACCAACTGATTAAGGATGTGCCTCAGCATTGGACTGATTTATGGAAACCTGAGTACAGGAATCAAATTATGTTAATTGATGGTGCGCGTGAGGTTATGGGCTTAAGTCTCAATTCTCTTGGGTTTTCGATTAATAGTCAAAAAATGTCTGAGTTGGAACAGGCGACAGAACATCTCTATCGCTTAACACCAAATATTAAGGCTATTGTGGCAGATGAGATGAAAACGTATATGATTCAGAACAATGCGGGCCTAGGGGTAACTTTTTCTGGGGAGGCTCGTCAAATGTTAGATGCAAACGAGCATCTCCATTACGTTGTCCCTCCTGAGGGATCGAATCTCTGGTTTGATAATATCGTCATTCCGCATACTGTCAAGAACCGTGAGGCTGCTTACGCATTTATCAACTTTATGCTACGGCCAGATGTAGCCCTTCAGAATGCCGAATATATCGGCTATTCAACCCCTAACCTAACGGCACAGGCTGAGTTACCTGATGAACTGCGATTAGACCAATCCTTTTATCCATCAGAAGAAGCCAAACAAAATCTGGAGGTCTATCAAAACCTAGGACCTAAATGGTTGGGAATCTACAATGATCTCTTTCTACAATTTAAAATGTATCCAAAATGAGTTTTGAAATTCTCATCATGTTAGGGGGAGTCTTGACTGGATTTTTAAAAGATAAGCTGAAACGCCTCAAGAAGACGGATTGTGTCCTTCTTCTTGAGGCGTTTTCGAATAGAAAGGTAAGAGATGTCAAAAAACGACCATACTAGGTATGATCGTTCTGATGATTAGTTACGAACTGCTGACGCAAATTCTTCTTTAGCAAATGCTTCCTCAATGATAGCTTTCAATTGTTTAGCAGATGCTTGCATTTGTTGCAATTCACGGTCGTTCAATGGGATGTTGACTGGACGAACAATACCATGTGCACCAACGATAGCAGGTTGACCGATGAAGACGTCATCAATTCCATATTGACCATCTTGGTAAGTTGAAAGTGGAAGTACTGCATTTTCATCATCCAAGATAGCCTTAGTAATACGAGCTAGGGCAACCGCGATACCGTAGAAGGTAGCCCCTTTTTTCTCGATGATAGAGTAAGCTGCATCACGAACAGATACAAAGAGATCAACAAGACCTTGCTCATCGATGTCACGGTTATCTTGCAACCATTGTTCCAATTTCACACCGGCAACGTTAGCGTGTGACCAAACAGCAAACTCAGAATCTCCGTGCTCACCCATGATGTAGGCATGGACAGAACGAGCATCGATACCGATTTTTTCAGCTAGTGCTTGACGGAAACGAGCAGAGTCCAAAGAAGTACCTGAACCGATTACGCGCTCTTTAGGGAAACCTGAGAATTTCCAAGTTGAATAAGTAAGGATATCTACTGGGTTAGCAGCAACCAAGAAAATACCGTTAAATCCTGAGTCAACGATTTGAGTAACAACTTCTTTGTTGATACGCAAGTTTTTCTCAACCAAGTCCAAACGAGTTTCACCTGGTTTTTGTGGAGCACCAGCAGTCAAAACAACAAGGTCAGCATCGTGTGCATCTGCATAATCAGCGGCGTAGATTTTTTTAGGTGAAGTGAAGGCCAAAGCGTGGCTCAAGTCTTCTGCATCCCCTTGAGTTTTTTCTTTAAAGATATCTACAATACCCAATTCTTGTGCAATTCCTTGTGTTACAAGTGCGAATGCGTATGAAGAACCTACGGCTCCGTCACCAACAAGGATAACCTTTTTGTGTTGTTTAGTAGCAGTCATGATCTAAACATCTCCTTTTCTTTTTAAAGAGAGTTGCCTCTCTCACAATGTTCATTCTACCACCTAAAATGCTTTTTGTCGATAGGGTGACAAAATGTAAACGCTTTAGACTATAATTTTTTGTGAAATTTGAGCATATAAATTGGAAGCGGATTCAGTTGGTGGTATAATACTATTGGTTAGCCAAGTTGGAATGGTTAACAGGATAAATACTCATTCAAACCAAGGAGGATTTGCTATGGTTTTCAAAACTAGTAATGCAGAAGGACCTGTTGATTTTATTAATACCTATGACTTAGAGCCAATGGCTCAAAAGGTTATTCCGAAAGCAGCTTTTGGCTATATTGCCAGCGGTGCTGAGGATACCTTTACTTTAAGGGAAAACATCCGTGCATTCAACCATAAACTAATTGTTCCACAAACTTTGATGAACGTTGAGAATCCTTCAACTGAAGTGGAAATCTATGGAGATAAGTTGACTTCTCCAATTATCATGGCGCCTGTTGCAGCTCATAAATTGGCTAACGAGCAAGGTGAAGTTGCAACCGCTAAAGGTGTGCATGAATTTGGTTCTCTCTTTACAACCAGTTCTTACTCAACAACAGACTTGCCAGAAATTACACAAGCCTTGAATGGTAGTCCTCACTGGTTCCAATTCTACTTTAGCAAAGATGATGGCATTAACCGTCACATCATGGATCGAGTGAAAGCCGAAGGGTATAAAGCCATTGTCTTGACGGCCGATGCGACTGTTGGTGGAAACCGTGAAGTAGACAAGCGAAATGGCTTTGTTTTCCCAGTGGGCATGCCAATCGTTGAGGAGTATTTACCAGATGGAGCTGGTAAAACAATGGATTTTGTTTATGAGTCTGCTAAACAAAAACTATCTCCAAGAGATGTAGAGTTTATTGCGGAATATTCAGGCCTACCTGTTTATGTAAAAGGCCCACAATGTAAAGAGGATGTAGAACGTTCTCTAGGTGCAGGTGCATCTGGTATTTGGGTAACCAACCACGGTGGTCGACAAATTGACGGTGGTCCAGCTTCCTTTGATTCTCTACAAGAAGTGGCAGAAGCAGTTGATAGACGTGTGCCAATTGTCTTCGACTCTGGTGTACGTCGTGGTCAACACGTGTTTAAGGCTTTAGCTTCAGGTGCTGATCTAGTAGCAATTGGCCGTCCAGTTATCTATGGACTTAGTCTAGGAGGAAGCGTTGGGGTTCGTCAAGTCTTTGAGCATATCAATAACGAATTAAAAACAGTTATGCAGTTAGCAGGTGCTCAAACTATTGAAGATGTGAAAAACACAAAACTTCGCCACAATCCATACAACCCAAGTTTCCCAGTGGATTCCCGTGATTTGAAATTGTATTAACATTTAGTTCGTAGTTCCACCTCCGCACAGTTGATTAGGTTACTTTCGGAGGTCAAAGAGTCAGGAATTGACCCTTTTGAGTATCTGGATAAGAGAACATGAAATGTTCTCTCAATTAAGGTGAACGAAAACACCAATCGACCACTGCGTCCTAGTGATTTTACTAACTAAAATAGAAAGGTTGAGACTTTTTGTCTCAACCTCTTTTTCTTGCTTCAAACAACGACACATGGATAAATTTATGTTAAAACTCCTTCTTTCAAGCAAACAACCTCTTCCTTTTATTTTTAAGTTTAGAAAGCTGAAGCCAAAGCACCACGTGCTTTTTTAGCTTTTTTTTGGTATAATTATAAGTACTATTGTGTAGAGAAAGGCATTGGAAATGCAGGATAAACACCTTGTAGATGTAAATTTAACAAAAGAAATGAAGTCGAGTTTTATTGACTATGCCATGAGTGTTATCGTGTCTCGAGCTTTACCCGATGTTCGAGACGGTTTGAAACCTGTTCATCGCCGTATTCTTTACGGAATGTATGATTTGGGAGTAAGCCCGGACAAGCCTCATAAGAAGTCCGCTCGTATTACAGGGGATGTTATGGGTAAATACCATCCACACGGGGACTCTTCGATTTATGAGGCTATGGTACGGATGGCTCAGTGGTGGTCCTACCGCCATATGCTAGTCGATGGACACGGAAATTTTGGTTCCATGGATGGTGATGGAGCGGCGGCTCAGCGGTACACCGAAGCTCGAATGAGTAAAATTGCTCTAGAGTTACTACGGGATATCAATAAGGATACGGTTGACTTTGTGCCCAATTATGATGGAAGTGAAATGGAGCCAGCCATCCTACCATCTCGTTTTCCAAATCTCTTGGTAAATGGTGCAACGGGTATCGCGGTTGGGATGGCTACGAACATTCCTCCTCACAATCTGGGTGAGTCGATTGACGCGGTTAAGTTGCTCATGGATCATCCAGAGGCAACCACACGGGAATTGATGGAGGTATTACCTGGTCCTGATTTTCCGACTGGCGCCCTTGTAATGGGACGCTCAGGGATTCACCGTGCCTATGAAACGGGTAAAGGCTCCATTGTTCTTCGATCTCGAACTGAAATTGAAGAAACTAAGTCTGGCCGGGAACGGATTGTGGTTACCGAGTTCCCCTACATGGTTAATAAGTCTAAAGTTCAAGAGCATATTGTAAAACTTGTCCAAGAGAAGAGAATTGACGGCATTACTGCTGTTCGAGATGAGTCCAACCGAGAAGGCGTTCGTTTTGTCATTGAGATTCGGAGAGATGCTTCTGCGACCGTCATCTTGAATAATCTATTTAAGCTGACCCAAATGCAGACCAATTTTTCCTTTAATATGCTTGCGATTCACAATGGTGTGCCAAAAATTCTCTCTCTTCGTGAGATTCTCGGTGCTTACATTGAGCATCAGACTGATGTTGTGGTTCGCCGTACTCGTTTTGAGAAAGAAAAAGCAGAAGCGAGAGCCCACATTTTAGAAGGTCTCTTAATCGCGCTAGACCATATTGATGAAGTCATTCAAATCATCCGAAACAGCGAGACAGATGCCCAAGCTCAAGCTGAGTTAATGGAACGTTTCCAATTATCTGAGCGGCAAAGTCAAGCCATCTTGGATATGCGTCTCCGTCGGTTGACAGGACTGGAACGAGATAAGATTCAATCTGAATACGACCAACTCTTGGAATTGATTGCAGATTTGGCGGATATCCTCGCTAAACCAGAACGTGTGAAACAGATTATTCAAGAAGAGTTGGATGAGATCAAACAGAAGTACGCAGATCCTCGTCGAACAGAATTAATGGTGGGAGAAATCCTTAGCCTTGAAGATGAAGATTTAATCGAAGAAAGTGATGTCTTGATTACCCTTTCAAATAAGGGCTACATCAAGCGTTTGGACCAGTCTGAATTTACTGCTCAAAAACGTGGCGGACGTGGTGTCCAAGGTACCGGCGTCAAAGATGACGATTTTGTTAGTCAGTTGGTATCCACGAGCACACACGATTATCTCCTATTCTTTACCAATCGAGGTCGTGTGTATCGGTTGAAGGGCTATGAAATTCCTGAATATGGTCGGACTGCGAAAGGCTTGCCAATTATCAACCTCCTGAAATTAGACGAAGGCGAAAGCATCCAAACCTTGATGAATGTGACCAAAGAGCAGGAGGACAGCGGATTCTTCTTCTTTACCACCAAGTCTGGTGTGGTGAAACGGGTTCCGATTTCAGCCTTCCAAAACATTCGTCAAAATGGATTGTTGGCCTTGAAACTTCGAGATGAGGATGAATTGATTAATGTCCTTCTCACAGATGGCGAGTCCGAAATTCTAATTGGTACACGCTATGGCTACGCGGTACGTTTTAAGGAAAACAGCTTGCGTCCGCTCAGTCGGGTGGCAGCCGGTGTTAAAGGGGTTAGTCTCCGCGACCAAGATCAGGTTGTAGGTGCCTGCATTGTAACGGATGAAGATGACCTTGTGGTGATCACAGAATTAGGTTATGGGAAACGGACAACCGCTAAAGAATTCCCAACTAAAAATCGTGGCGGTAAAGGAATGATCTTGGCTAAAATTACTGAGAAAAATGGTCCTCTTGTTGGTCTTAAAACAGTCAATGAAGACCACGATTTAATGGTTATGACGGATAAAGGAGTTGTGATTCGGACCCATGTTGCAGATATTAGCCGTTTTGGTCGGGCCGCTCAAGGTGTCAAGATCATGCGTTTGACAGATAACTCTCGAATCGTAACCTTTACAAATATAGATGCAGAAATGAAAGAAGATATAAAAGATGGCGAAGAATAAAAAGAAAACGAGAAATTGGCCACGTTACCTGCTTGCAGGAATCCTCTTTATTGTGGCACTTGGATTAATTTTTAATAGTTCCATTCGGAATATGATTATGGTCTACCATACCAACCAATACCAAGTCGCTAAAGTTTCCAAAGAAAAAATTGAGGAAAACAAGGAAGCAGAAGCTAATTTTGATTTCCAAAGTGTTGAAGCTCTCTCAACAGAGCGGGTTCTAGAGGCTCAAATGAACCAGCAAGACTTACCGGTTATTGGGGGAATTGCCATTCCAGAATTGAATTTGAACCTCCCTATTTTCAAAGGTTTGGCTAACGAAGTTCTCTACTACGGTGCCGGTACCATGAAAGAAAATCAAGTGATGGGGAAAGGGAATTACTCTCTAGCTAGTCACCATGTCTTTGGGATTACTGGAGCAAATCAAATGCTTTTCTCACCCTTGGAGCATGCTCAAAACGGAATGAAAATCTATTTGACAGATAAAGACAAGGTATATACTTATACCGTTAAGAGTGTTGAGACCGTTACTCCAGACCGTATTGATGTGATTCAAGATACTGAAGGGGTCAATGAATTGACTTTGGTTACTTGTGAAGATGCGGCAGCAACCTATCGGACCATTGTTAAGGCTGATTTAACAGATGAATCTGACTTTAACAGCACAGATTCCGAAGTTCTGAAAGCCTTTGAAAGTCAATACAATCAAATGCAATTGTAATCGTCCAAGGTTTGGGACAGTTTGTTCCAGACCTTTTTCTAATAGGAAGGAATAGAACCGTGAGTTCAGATTATCAAAGTAAGATTATCGAACGACGTCGTAAAGAACGACGAAATCTAGGAATCCTCTTCGGTATATTGGCACTTTTATTGACTCTCTTTTTCAGTCTAGACTTTTTGGAAAAAGGAAAAAATAGCTTTATCGCACCGTTTCTTTCTTTTTTTCAACCAAAAGAAAAGGCTCAACCTCGCTATGGAAAGGGAGATCAGGTTCTCTACCGAATAGAGGATGAGGAGATTATCGGGCGTGTCCTAAAGAGCTCTGAGACGAAGGAAGGAGGCTTTGTCTATGAGATAGAACTAGAACTAGGAGTTCATCGCGATCAGATTCCTGAGGACCAATTGGAGGGCTATGCGACTCTTTACCAATTGGGAGATCAGGCGGATTTAGCTCCATCTTCGAATCTCGAGGGGAGCGGAGAAATTACAAAAATTAATCGTGTAGGGAATCAAATTGTCTACGAGGCATCCGTTGAAAATCTTGGTAGGGTTTATGATATCAAGGAAGATGAATTGAAGACGACACTGATGGTTGATTTAAAAACGGAGAATAGTCGCGAAGAGAACAATGTTATTTTCCGACAGGCTCTTGAAAAAGCAAGCGACAATGCCTTTACGATTTTAGATTTCCCAGAAGGGGAGTTCCAAATGGGGGTGGATGATCCGCCCAAGGATTACTTTACCTTGCCCTCAAATGTGCAGCTACGAGGGAATGAGACAACACTGGTCGTTGATGGTGGCATGTTCTGGTTTGGATTTGCGACTGGTCCTGGGGGAACAGAAGGTCTCAGTAATTTTATTATGGAAAATCTTCATATTCGTGCCAAGGATCTTGAAAATGGCAATCAATTTATGTTGATGGCCAATCATGGGTACAATTGGCGGGTTCGCAACAACGAATTTACCATGGTCCACAAAATGAGTAGCCATATTTTTGACCTGGGTGGTGTTCAATATGCGGAGTTTACTGGTAACACCTTTTCTGGCTATGCCCCTAATTTGACAAATTTGAGCAATTTACCGGAAGATGGAGATTATCACAAAATCTATGCTGAAGCGATTCAGGTCGATGCTAGCAACAATAGTGGTGTTTGGGATGGTTACTATTTACGGAATACCGATCCTAACTATGCGGCCAATAACGTGGAGACAGTTTTGTCTAGTGGGATTACCATTCGTAATAATTCCTTCCTACCCTATAAAGACAATGCTGGAAAGATTATCGCCTATGGAGCAACTGTCGGGCAACACTCTTCCAAAGTCGGTTATGTGACAGTAGCCGATAACCTCTTCCAATCAACTCTTTCAACCCGATTTGGGCCAATAGGAGATGACAAATGGGTACTAAGACCCGTCCATTTTCCTTTAGACTCTTCGACCGTAACTGAATACGGAAATAAAATTGAATCTTAATGGAAAAGCAAAGACCAGATGGAGCACCATCTGGTCTTTTTCGAATATATAATTGGAGGTGAAAAGTGATGTACCATATTAAAAAAACGCAACCGTCACTCCTACCAAGAGAAAGACTCTTAGAGGAAGGGGCAGAGCAATTGAGCAATCAGGAACTCTTAGCTATTTTATTACGAACAGGTTTAAAAGGTCGTTCCTCTTTAGAAGTAGCGCAAATTTTACTCAAGCATATTCAAAGTCTAGCAGAATTGCGTTACTTGACCCTCAGTGAACTTCAGGAGATTCCTGGTGTTGGACGTGTGAAAGCCATTGAACTTAAAGCTATGGTAGAGCTTGGAAAACGAATTGATCAGGCCAAACTGAAAAAAGAAAAGAGCATTTTATCTAGTCGGCAACTAGGTCAACGTTTGGTCAAGGAAATTGGTCCATTACGCCAAGAACACTTGCTGGCGATTTATTTGGATACACAAAATCAAATCTTAGAAGAACGAACTATTTTTATTGGATCTGTTAGCCGTAGTTTGGCGGAACCTCGAGAGATTCTTCACTATGCCGTTAAGCATATGGCAACTTCCTTAATCATTGTTCACAATCATCCTTCTGGTTCTCTTAAACCTAGCCCTAATGATGATCGAGTCACTAAAATTGTATCTGAAGCCGCTGCCACCTTAGGCATCCACTTACTAGATCATTTAATTGTAACCCAAGATTCCTATTTCTCTTATCGGGAAGAAGATAGACTTGCAAGAATTCTTGAGGTTGAATGATGATCAAGAAAAGCCAGATCGAAATGATATGTGCAATCAAAACGACCTGGCTTATTTATTGATTTTATTTAAAATAGTTGAAACTGTTTCAGATTCATCTATTGATTATCCTCACGATTCATAAAGTAGAGAAGGGTTTGAAGTTCGCTTGTTAAATCCACATATTGAACAACCACATCTTTGGGAACAGAAAGATTAACAGGAGAAAAACTTAGTATTCCTTTAATCCCTGTCTCAACCAATTGGTTAGTAACTTCCTGAGCTTTCACACTTGGAACTGTTAGGATAGCTGTTCTGACTTCAGAATCTACTATTTTTTCTTGCAGTTGCGAGATCGGGTAAATGGGAATACCATCGTCAGTAACTGTCCCAACAGCCTCATGTTCATCCCGATCAAAGGCCATGACAATTTTCATTTTATTGCGTTCTTCGAAACGATAGTGGAGAAGGGCTTTACCCATATTTCCAACACCGACTAAGGCCACATAGGTTATGTTATTGTCATTTAAGAGGTCTGCAAAGAAGGTCATTAGTTTTTTGACATCATAGCCAAAACCACGTCTCCCTAATTCTCCAAAGTAAGAAAAATCGCGACGAACTGTAGCAGCGTCAATTCCGATGGCTTCAGCAATCTGTTTGGAACTCGCTTTTTCGATTTTTTCAGCATTGAAACGCTTAAAAATTCGATAGTAAAGAGATAAGCGCTTGGCAGTTGCACGTGGGATTGGTTGATTTCTCACTTCCATAATCCGTATCCCTTCCTTTCTCCTGAGTTTGTGAATTAATTATATTATAAGGCAAATAATGCTAAAAATCAATGAATCCACTTACAAAAATAGGAGAAGAAAAGGCTGGGCTTTAAATCCCAACCTTTAGTGCGACAATTATTTATAATTGCGAGATTCCAAACCTTCTTCTTCAAGGAAGAGACGGAATGGTACAAGCTCTTCAGCTTCGTATTTCTCTTTGTAAGCTGCAATTTCTTCAGCAGAGTAAGCTTTTGGATCCAAACGAAGTTCTGGTGCTTCAACTGGGATTGGACGATCTTGAGTGATACGAGCATCAATCACAACAGTCTTACCAGCTTTATTCAATTCAACAGCTTCTTTCATAACAGCATCGATTTCTTCGATACGGTCAACACGGAAACCAACAGCTCCTTGAGCTTCAGCAATCATCTTGTAGTCTGGGTTTGTGAAGTCTACACCAAACAAGTGTTTGTTTGTATCTTCGTATTTGTTCTTAATGAAGGCATACTCAGCGTTAGAGAAGACAACGTTGATAACTGGAAGGTTATATTGAACGTTGGTAATAACGTCTGGGTAGCACATACCGAAGGCACCATCACCCATGATGTTCCAAACTTGGCGATCTGGATTGTCTTTCTTAGCAGCAATACCACCAGGAAGAGCGATACCCATTGTTGCAAAGAGTGGAGAAGTGCGCCACATGTTCTTAGGAGTCATGTGTAGGTGACGAGTAGAAGTTTGAGTTGAGTTACCTACGTCGATAGAGTAGATTGCATCTTGGTCAGCATATTTGTTGATGGCATTGTAAACTTGGTACAATTGAAGTTCGCCTTCAGTTTTGCCTTCCAATTTGTTCATGTAATCACGCCAGTTTTGGTTGTTTTTCACAACAGCTCTCCACCATGGAGTTGATTCAACTGGGTTAACCTTATCAAGGATAGCTTGAGCAGCTTCTTTTACATCACCAAGAATGGATGCATCCAATGCATGACGTTTACCAAGTTTGTATGGATCGATATCAACTTGGATGAAGTTCTCGATATTTTTGAAAGTATTGTAAACTTCTGAGAATGGGAAGTTGCTTCCTAAGAAGAGGACTGTATCAGCTTCGAAGATTACTTCGTTGGCAGACTTCCAACCTACACGGTAAGCAGAACCAGTCAATCCTTCGTAATCCCATTCAAAGGCTTCGAAGTTTTTACCAGTTGTTACGATAGGAGCTTTGATTTTACGAGAAAGTTCAGTGATTACATCACCGGCACCAACACCACCAAATCCAGCGTAGATAACGGGGCGTTTAGCATTGTTAAGGATTTCAACCGCTTTATCGATCTCAGTTTGGTTCAAAGCTGGAGCAACGAAAGTACGGTCGTAAGTTCCTGATCCATAGTAAGAATCTGCATCGATTTCCTCGAAACCAAAGTTAACAGGGATCTCAACAACAGCAGGCCCTTTTTTAGCGATAGCTGCACGGCAAGCTTCGTCAATTACTTTTGGCAATTGAGCTGCATAGGCAACGCGTTTGTTGTAAACTGCTACGCCATTGTACATCGGGTTTTGATTCAACTCTTGGAAGGCATCCATGTTCAATTCGTTAACTGGACGAGATCCAAGGATCGCCAACATTGGAGTTGCATCCATTGCGGCATCGTAGATACCGTTAATCAAGTGAGTTGCACCAGGTCCACCTGAACCCACACAGACACCGATTGATCCACCGAATTTAGCTTGCATGAGTGCTGCAAGAGCTCCAGTTTCTTCATGGCGAACTTGCAAGAAGTTGATATCTTTATCTTCTGCAAGAGCATCCATCAAAGAACTCAAGGTACCAGAAGGAATACCGTAGATTGTATCTACACCCCAAGTCTTCAATACATTAAGCATAGCAGCAGATGCAGTGATTTTAGTCATAGTGACAAATCTCCTTTGAAATAAAAATCATAAACTAATTAATGGAAACGCTTAACTAGTATTACAAACAAATTATACCACAGTTCGTTCACCAAGAAAAACAATCTGCTCATAATTTGAGAATTATTCTAAAAAAAATTAAACAAGGTCAAATTTTTTCATAAAACTTTCGATTTCAATGGTGATTACAACTGGAATCTAAGCAAAAACCAGTTCCGCTTAGAACTGGTTTTATCTATTATTCTTTTGGAAAAGTATCTGCTGTTATAAAGAGATACACATCTCCAAGTGTTCCTTGAAATCCAAGATCTTGGCCGTTTAGTGTAAAAGAAGTGACTTTCAAGTAATCTGGGATAGCCAAGCAGCCTGAAAATTGACGGGTTAAGTCACTGTATTTTTCAAAAGTTAGACTGCGGTCCACTTTATAAGAGTCCGTGTAATGAAGTTCATACATAATGATTCGTCTCCTTTTTTTCTCTTGTGTTAATTGTAACACAAAAAATTAAAACTGGGATCGAAAGTGCTCAAACCTCTTCTTTAGAGAAGACCTTCCGGTCAACCAAGCTATCCATCAGAAAGAAAAATTTTTCTCGATAAACCGGGCTAACGTTGTCTTGAAAAATATTGACTTGATGAAGACCAGAAGCGTCTGTAATCGTTAAACGGAAGGCCGACAGATCTTCTTTTACGGCAATTTTTACAAGGAATCCTTGTCCACTATTGGGAACTTCCTCTAGGAGACGTTGCAATTCGTAATTTCCCACTTTGTTCTGTGTGAAGGTTGTATCACGTAAGGTGTATTTTTTGATCCCTTGATCAATGTGGTAACGATAAGGGGAATTTGGTAAATGAACACTAGTTGAAAAGGCCATCATGATCCTCCAATTATTTTCTTGAGTGTTTGGCTAAAGGCCAGAATCTCTTCCAAGCTGGTCTCATCCGAAAGACTAACTCGGATGGTATGATGAATGCGATCCGTTTGGTCTGGATAATAGGCAGCAATAACATGACTAGGCTCCAAGGTTCCCGCGGTACAGGCAGATCCGCCAGACACTGCAATTCCAGCCAAGTCTAGTTGTAGAAGTAAACTATCTTTTCCGACTTGTGGAACCATGAGACTAAGGACATGGGGCAGCTGGAGACCAGTCTCATTGAGGGAAACCGATTCAGGTAAATGGGTTAAAAGAGCGGTTCTTAATTCTTGGATCTGTTCTTCTTTTTGCTCCCAATTTTCCAAGCCTTCATCTAGGGCGGTAGCCATAGCGACAATGGCTGGAAGGTTTTCAGTTCCAGCGCGGTGTTTATTCTCTTGCGTTCCTCCAAGGATCAAGCCTTTTAGCTTGGGCATACTGGTGTAGAGGAAACCGACCCCTTTAGGCCCATGAAACTTGTGGGCGGAGGCAGTCAGGAAGTCTATCCCAAGTTCTTGGGGATGGATGGGCCTTTTTCCCATCAGTTGAACGGCATCTACGTGAAAGGCGGCCTGATGTTCTTGAAGGATGCGTCCAATTTGGGCAATTGGAAGAAGAGAGCCGGTCTCGTTATTCGCAGCCATCATGGAGACTAAAAGAGTATCCTCACGTAAGACGGATTGGAAATCTTCAACAAGAAAGTTCCCCCCTCTTGGTTGGAGGTAGGTAACTTCAAAGCCATGCTCTGTTTCAAGCTTGTGAAAGACCTCTAACACAGAATGGTGTTCAATAGCAGTGGTAATGAGGTGCTTGCCTTGCTCTTGATGATTCAAAGCATAGGACAGGATGGCTAGATTATTAGCTTCTGTTCCACCAGAGGTGAAGATAATCTGGTCTGTTGGAACCTCTAGGTGGTGAGCAATCAATTCACGCGCCTGGCGTAAATATTTGCGAGCATCCCGACCCAAGCCATGAGTGCTGGAGGGGTTGCCATAATGTTCTTGCATGATTTCCACCATAGTCGTCATAGCTTTGGGGCTGATCTTGGTGGTGGCAGCATTGTCTAAATAAATCATTTTGCTTCCTCTTTATGGAAATCAAAGAGGGGACTGACAGGTTTACGTTCTTGAATTCGGATAATCGCATCCCCCATTAACTTGCTGGCAGATAGGCGCAAGGTGTTGTCTGGGATAGCTTGCTTGGTGGCAACAGAATCGGTCACGACAATTTCTTTAATGTTCGCTTGGTTCAAGAGTTCAGTAGCTTGCCCAGCGAATAAACCGTGGCTAGCTGCTGCGTAGATTTCAGTAGCTCCCTCATTTGTTAGGATTTTAGCAGCTTCGGAGAACGTTTTACCAGTATTTAGAATATCATCAATCATGATGACACGTTTTCCAGCAACATCACCGATGACATAACCTTCCTCACGATCCGCATCATCTTGAGCATAGTCAATAATAGCGATTGGTAAGTCCAAGAGTTCCGCTAGTTGGCGTGCTCGTTTGACGCCAGAGTTTTTAGGGCTGACAACAACTACATCTTCCTGGCACAAGTCTTTATCAAAATAGTGTTGGGCAAAGAGTGGAATGGTGAAAAGATTATCGACAGGGATGTTGAAGAAGCCTTGTACCTGCACCGCATGCAGATCCAAGGTCAAAAGTCGAGTAACACCCGCTTTCACCAACATGTTGGCTACTAGCTTTGCTGTGATTGGTTCGCGTGGAGCGGCAGTACGGTCTTGGCGCGCATAACCGAAGTAGGGCATTACAACGTTAATGGAGTTGGCACTAGCCCGTTTGCAGGCATCGATCATGATTAGTAATTCCATTAAATGGTTGTTTACGGGATAGCTGGTAGATTGAATGATGTAAATATCAAAACCACGAACACTTTCCTCGATATTGATCTGAATCTCACCATCCGAGAATTGACGGGAGGAGAGTTTTCCGAGTGGGACTCCTGTTTCTTTAGAAATACGTTCTGCAATTTCTGGATTAGAATTTAGTGAAAAGATTTTCATTTGCTGTTTGTCGGTTTGTGTCGCAATCATGGATGGGATGAACTCCTTTTGTTATTTCTTTCTATTTTATCAAATTTTATCGAAAGATACAGCCCTCTATAGTTTTGCGGAAAAGCGGGCAACTTTTGTTGGAGTCTTGCGTTGTTCAATATTTTGCTCCTTCAAAAAGTTTTCAAAATCTTCACGTCCTTGAGCAGGATTGGTAACCTCTAGCTCCAATTCATAATCAACCTGGTCGAAGTAGCTACTCTTGTCAATGGCTAAAAGTCCGATAGGCAGTTGGATCTCTACTCTTTCTGTGTGTAGGCTTCCCAGAATCCGCAGTTCCTCAAGGTTGATTCGCTCTTCTTGAATCAAGTCTAAAATAGGACCTTCTGGAAGATGCAGCTGGTCTGGGAACTGAGGCCAGATATTACTTGGAAGTTCTTGATTGTATTCCATATTCCCAATAGCTTGAGGAATCTTTAGGGTTAGTTCCCCGCCTTCCTCAAACGTTCGCACGCGCAAGGACATGCCGTGTTCTCTCAAGGTCCAATTTGGACTATCAATGTAGTAGTTGGTCTGATGGACAGGAGTTACTTCCGTAAAGAGGGAACGAAGCTGGTCATATTCTGTTTTTTTCAGTAAATTTTTGAATTCAATTTCTAGGTGTTGCATTTTTATGTCTCACTTTCATCCTATTCATGGAAAGGTTTTCAAGAATGTGTTAAAATAAGATTGTGTCTATTGTATTAAAAAAGACTAGGAAGTACAAGGAAAGGGGCGAAAATGGAACCAAATTGGGAAGATTTACTAGACCCATACATTCAAGCCGTGGGAGAATTGAAAATCAAGCTAAGGGGAATTCGCAAGCAATACCGGAAGCAAAATCTTCATTCTCCCATTGAGTTTGTGACCGGTCGGGTGAAGCCTATTGAAAGCATTAAAGAGAAAATGGTGATAAGGGCTATCTCTATGGAACGCCTGGAGCAAGACATGCAAGACATTGCTGGTTTGCGAATCATGGTGCAGTTTGTGGACGATGTTTACGAAATTTTAGAGGTTTTACGCCGCCGCAAAGACATGCGGATTATTCAGGAAAGAGATTACATTAATCACCGTAAGTCCAGTGGCTATCGTTCCTATCATGTGGTCATTGAGTACCCCGTTGATACCATCCATGGTTCCCGAACTATTTTGGCGGAAATTCAAATCCGAACCTTAGCCATGAATTTCTGGGCAACCATTGAGCATTCCCTTAATTACAAATACAAGGGGAATTTCCCAGAGGAGATTAAAAATCGTTTGGAAAGAGCGGCTCGGATGGCCTATCAATTAGATGAAGAAATGGGGCAAATACGGGATGATATTCAGGATGCTCAAGCGCTTTTTGACCCTATGCATCGCAAGTTATATGACGGAGTAGGTAATAGTGATGACACTGATGAAGAATACCGTTAGACGAATCGCGATTGTAGCTAACCAACGGCCGCGTAGCCAGGAGATTTTTCATGAACTCAGTCAAAAACTCCGCCCCTACAAGCAGTTTGAGCTAAGCCGCAAGAACCCGGATATTGTCATTTCTATCGGTGGGGACGGTATGTTGTTGTCGACCTTTCATCGTTACAAGGATCAGTTAGACAAGGTTCGTTTTATTGGGGTTCATACTGGTCATCTGGGATTTTATACCGATTATCGAGATTTTGAACTAGACCTTTTGGTTCAAAACCTTCTTTTGGATCAAGGGGCACAAATTTCTTACCCTTTACTCCAAATTAAAGTCCACCATGAATCTGGTCAATTGGACGATTATCTAGCCTTGAATGAGGCGACTATTCGCAGGACCGATCGGACCATGGTAGCGGATCTGCACTTGAACCAAGTGCCATTTGAACGTTTCCGTGGAGATGGGATTTGTATTTCAACGCCGACGGGCTCCACAGCCTACAACAAGTCCCTTGGTGGAAGTGTCTTGCACCCAACGATTGAAGCTCTCCAGGTCACAGAGGTGGCTAGTCTCAATAATCGGGTTTATCGGACACTAGGGTCATCAATTATTGTCCCCCGTAAGGACAAGATTGAAATTCTCCCCCTATCGGATGCGACGCATACTCTATTAGTCGACAACCATGTTTACCAGGTAGACCAAGTCAGCAAATTTGAGTGCCAAATTTACCATCGTAAGATCGCCTTTATGGCTTCATCCAAACACACCAGTTTCTGGGAGCGAGTTCGGGATTCCTTCATTGGCGAGGTGGAGGACGAATGAGATTTCGATTTATTGTTGATGAGCATGTGAGGGTGAAGACCTTTGTCAAGCGCCATGATATTTCTAAGGGGCTTTTGGCGAAAATCAAGTATCGTGGTGGTCAAATTTTGGTGAATGGGAAACCACAGTTTGCGACCTATCTCTTGGATATTGGAGATGAGTTGATTATTGACATCCCGGCTGAGCCTCCATTTGAAAAGTTAGAAGCCATCTCCCAGGACTTAGATATTGTCTATGAAGACCAGCATTTCCTAGTCCTCAATAAACCAGCAGGAGTAGCCAGTATCCCTAGCGTTAACCACTCTAATACCATGGCTAATTTTGTCAAAGGCTACTATCAGGAACAAGGTTATGAGAACCAGCAAGTTCATATTGTAACTCGACTAGATCGTGACACGTCAGGACTGATGCTCTTTGCCAAACATGGGTATGCCCACGCTCGTTTAGATAAGCAGCTTCAAGCTAGGGCCATAGAGAAAAAATACCTAGCTCTTGTTAAGGGAGAGCATCCTCTTCCGCAACAAGGGGAAATCATAGCTCCTATAGCTCGAAATCCAGAGAGCATTATCACCCGGCGCGTGGCACCAGATGGGAAGTACGCTCGTACCTCCTATCAAGTCTTAATCGACCACTCTCCAGTCTATCTGGTGGATATCCAACTGCACACCGGAAGGACTCATCAAATTCGTGTCCATTTCTCCCATCAAGGCTATCCTTTGTTAGGAGATGACCTCTATGGAGGAAGCTTGACGGATGGGATCCAACGCCAAGCCCTCCATTGCCATTCTTTGCGCTTCTTCAATCCCTTTTCAGAGGAAGAACTCTTTTTACAAGCCCCTCTTCCAACTGATTTCCAAGAGGTCCTCGGAGACCTGCCCAAACCTTAAGGAGGTTATATTATGAAAATTTTTGACAGCATTCGCCAATCCCTTCAAGGAAAGACCGTTAAAATTGTTCTTCCGGAAGGAGAAGAACCGCGTATCTTACAAGCAACTAAACGGATTGTAACGGATACAGACATTATACCAGTCCTCTTGGGAAGTCCGGAGAGAATCAAGCTTTATTTGGAAATTGAAGGTATTACTGAGGGATTTGAAGTGATTAATCCCAGGGAATATGAAGAGTTAGATGAGTTGGTTGAGAGCTTGGTGGAGCGTCGCCAAGGGAAACTTAGTGAGTTAGATGCACGCACCCTCTTAACGGAAGATGTCAATTATTTTGGAGTTATGTTAGTGCACACAGGTAGGGCCCAGGGGATGGTTTCTGGTGCGATTCACTCAACGGCAGACACTGTTCGTCCAGCCCTTCAAATTATTAAGACCAAACCTGGGATTAAACGGACTTCTGGCTCTTTCCTGATGGTTCGTGGAGAAGAACGTTATCTGTTTGCGGATTGTGCCATTAACATTGAACCGGAAGCAGATGTCCTAGCGGAGATTGCAGTGAATTCTGCTGAGACTGCCAAAGCTTTTGGCATTGATCCGAAGATTGCCATGCTCAGCTATTCCACAAAAGGAAGTGGCTCTGGACCTAAAGTCAACAAGGTTGTTACTGCAACTAAGCTTGCTCAGGAGTTGGCTCCTGACTTGTTGATTGATGGAGAACTGCAATTTGACGCCGCTTACGATCCTGAAACAGCTAAGCTTAAAGCTCCTAACAGCCCTGTTGCGGGACAAGCAACCGTTTTTGTCTTTCCAAGTATTGAGTCGGGAAATATCTGTTACAAGATGGTTGAGCGCCTCGGTGGCTTCAGTGCGGTTGGTCCAATCTTGCAAGGTTTGAACCATCCGGTAAACGACCTTTCTCGTGGAGCCAGCATTAAGGATGTCTACAAGCTTACCTTGATTACTGCCAGCCAAGCCCTTTATCATTAATACTCTGTACCGTTTTAAATCGGAACATAGCCACTTCGGTGAACCGGACTGATATACCCTGCCTATTCAACAGGCCTCCTAGACCTGTTGAACGACCATCATTGGTATAGCAAATCGCAAATTTTGGGTATTCTGATTTTGAAACTAATTGGATTTCAGTTTTAAAACCTTTCTTATCAAGGAGGTTGATATGGACGCTGAGAAACTTGTTTTAAAAAAGTTGTCAGAACTGGGAATTGATACTCGAAACAGTTCGAAATCTGAAAAGGCAATCCGATGAAGACAGAACTTAAGGTTCGGCGAAGAGGATTAACACATTCAGATTTTGAAATGTAATGAGTATGAGATTGAAACCGTTGAACATCCGCCTACTTGGACCACAGAAGAAGCAGATGCTTATATTAAGGGAATCGACGGTGTCCGAACCAAAACCTTGTTTTTGACCAACAAAAAGAAAACCGCTTTTTATCTTCTGATTATGGATGATCAGCAGCGGTTGGATATGGACAAGTTCCGAGATTTAGTGGGTGCCAATCGAATTCGAATGGCTTCTGCCGATAGTCTCTTCCAAAAAATGAAGCTCAGACCAGGAATGGTTTCCCCTTTCGGTCTTCTTTTGAATGAGGAGGGAGATGTTTTACTTTATATGGATAGGGCCATTGAGTCTGAAAAACGCATGAGTTTTCATCCTAATACGAATGAGAAGACTATTTTTTTAGCGACAAAAGACCTTTTTCTCTTTTGTGAGGAGATCGGTTATCCGATAAACATCGTTGATTTGTGAGAAGAAAGCCAAAGTTTCAGTAGTGAGACTTTGGCTTTCTTTTACAAAAATTATAAAACGGTTTACTAAAAGATAAAGCAAGGGGGCAAACTTTATCTTGTTTTTACGATTTTAATTCATTTTTACTATCAAAATCTAGAGTATTACTTCTGTTTTTGATGGATAATTGCTAAAAAATCTCCGTTTTTATGCTTATTTTTGATTTAGCGCGCATTATTTTATAAAAAATCCAGGAAATTGATTATAAATCGTTTACAAAACCGGTTTAATTTGGTATATTATTTTTGAAAACGATTACAAAAGGAGGTTTTCTGATGGGAAGTTCATTTTCGGTGACTAAATTTTCGTTAGAAGGTAAGGTTGCACTTATAACGGGAGCATCGTATGGAATTGGCTTTGCGATTGCAAAATCCTTTGCTGACGTAGGGGCTACCATTGTTTTTAACGATATTAGTCAAGAACTTGTTGATAAAGGTCTTCAAGCTTACAAAGAGCAAGGGATCTCAGCTCATGGGTATGTCTGCGATGTTACCGATGAAGAAGGGATCCAGGCTATGGTCAAACAGATTGAAACAGAGGTTGGAGTCATTGATATCCTGGTCAATAATGCGGGGATTATTCGTAGAGTTCCTATGCATGAAATGTCTGCAGAAGCCTTTAGACAGGTTATTGATATTGATCTAAATGCTCCATTTATTGTTTCAAAAGCGGTTATCCCTTCTATGATTAAAAAAGGCCATGGAAAAATCATCAATATTTGCTCAATGATGAGTGAATTAGGACGTGAGACCGTATCGGCCTATGCTGCAGCAAAAGGAGGCTTGAAGATGTTAACGAAAAACATTGCTTCTGAATATGGCGCTGCAAATATTCAATGTAACGGGATAGGACCTGGCTATATTGCAACGCCGCAAACAGCCCCACTTCGTGAAACCCAAGAAGACGGTAGTCGCCATCCCTTCGATCAATTTATTGTTGCTAAAACTCCAGCCGCACGTTGGGGAGAAGTGGAGGATTTAGTAGGTCCTGCAGTGTTTTTAGCGAGTGATGCTAGTGATTTTGTAAATGGCCATATCCTATATGTAGATGGTGGGATCCTTGCTTATATAGGCAAACAGCCATCAGATTAATCTTGCTTGTTGTGAAAGTTGAAAGGAGTATCGTATGAAGATTGCACTTATTAATGAAAATAGTCAGGCGGCTAAAAATAGCTTGATTTTCAAAACTTTGAAAGAAGTTACCGATGAAAAAGGCTACGAAGCCTTTAACTACGGTATGTATGGAGTTGAAGGAGAAAGCTCTTTAACCTATGTTCAAAATGGTCTTTTAGCTTCCATTCTTCTGGTCAGTAAAGCGGCTGATTTTGTGATTACTGGCTGTGGAACTGGTGTTGGAGCCTTACTAGCTGCTAATAGCTTCCCAGGTGTTACTTGTGGCTTCGCGTCAGATCCTACAGACGCCTATCTGTTTTCTCAAATTAATGGTGGGAATGCTCTATCCATTCCGTTTGCTAAAGGATTCGGCTGGGGGGCAGAGTTAAATCTTAAATTAATATTTGAACGTCTATTTGCTGATGAAATGGGAGGAGGCTATCCCCGTGAACGTGCTGTTCCAGAGCAAAGAAACGCCCGTATCCTAAGCGAAATGAAGGAAATTACCTATAAAGATTTACTAACAGTTTTAAAGGAAATTGATCAAGATTTTCTAAAAGAAACAATTGCTGGGGAACATTTTCAAAAATATTTCTTTGCCAATTCTCAAAATGAGGAAATTTCTCAGTACTTGAAGTCAGTCTTGGAATAGATTAAGAGGGCAGTAAGATGAAAAAGGTATTGTTAATCGGTGAACCCTTAATTCGGATTAGTCCACTACATCATCTTGAACTTTCGGATGGTGTTGATGCTAAATGTTTTTTTGGGGGCTCTGAAGTGAATATAGCTTGTACCTTACAGGGATTTGGCCAAGAGGCTAAAATGTTTACGGCTTTACCCCAAAATTCTCTAGGGGACCGTTTCTCTACCTTTTTATCAAGTCATGGTATAGATACCAGTTCTATTTTACGCCTAGGTGATCGAATCGGACTTTACTATTTAGAGGAAGGCTTTGGCTGTCGAACAAGCAAAGTTTACTACGATCGTAAGTTTTCAAGTTTTTCCAGTATTGATGAAAGGTCTATCTCTACAGAAGATGTATTAGATGGGGTTGAGTGGATACATTTTAGCGGTATTACATTAGCGGTCGCAGCTTCTGCATCAGTTTGGCTCAAAAAAATCTTAACAGTAGCAAAGTCACTCCATATTCCAATCTCATTTGATTTAAATTGGCGCTCCAGTTTAATCGAGATACGGGAGGCTAAAACGTTATTTTCAGAGTTTGCATCGCTAGCCGACTATTGTTTTGGCATTGAACCTCTTTTACAAGATCCAGATGACTGGACTTTATTTAATCGTGAAGGAGCAAGTGAAGAAGAGTTAGAACATCGGATGTCAATCTTGAAGAAAAAGTACTCCCTAAAAGGAATTTTTCATACCATTCGGCAAGTTGATTCAAATGGTACGCATACCTATCAAGCTTATGGTTTAATGGAAACATTTTATTCTAGTAAAGCATTAAGGACGCAGGTGCTTCAGCGAGTTGGAAGTGGGGATGCATTTGTAGCTGGTGCTCTGTACCAACTACTGCGAGGAAAGGGCGTCAAAGATGTTACAGATTTTGCTCTAGCAAGCGGGCTTTATAAATGTAGTTTAGAAGGTGATTTCATGGTTCAGCCAGTTCACAACATCTATTCTATCTTAGGTGAAGCTAAGGATGTCATTCGATAAGGGAGTTGAATTATGGGTTCACAAGAAGTAATTTTACATTTACGAGAGCAAAAATTCGTGGTTGTGTTACGTGGTGACAATCAAGAGGATGCTTTGAGGGCTGCCTCAGCTTGTATTGCTGGTGGCCTGACAGCTTTAGAGGTAGCTTATACAAATCCAGAAGCTAGCCAAGTCATTCAAGAATTGGTGAAACTCTATCAAACAAACGCAGCTGTTTTAATTGGTGCTGGGACTGTCTTAGATGCAGCGACTGCCCGATTAGCTATTTTAGCAGGAGCTCAATATATTGTCTCCCCATCCTTTAACAGGGAAGTTGCCACTATGTGTCATTTATATGCGATTCCCTACATTCCTGGCTGTATGACCTTAACAGAGATTACTCAGGCTCTTGAAGCTGGGTGTCCCATGGTCAAACTTTTTCCAGCAAGTGTGCTAGGTCGGGATTATATTTCAGCTATTAAGGCCCCTATTCCTCAGGTATCCATTATGGTTACTGGAGGAATCAAGCTAGACACTGTTGGAGAGTGGTTAGAGACTGGAGTAGATGCGGTTGGCATTGGTGGTGAATTTAATCGCTTAGCCAGTCAAGGTGAATTTGACAAGATTCAAGAGATTGCACGAGGATACTCCAATTTTAGACAATGATCAAGAATAAGGAGCATTGAAAATGGTACAGATTATTGTAGTGGCACATGGAAATTTTGCAAGTGGTATTTTGAGTTCTTTAAAACTAATTGCTGGTGATTTGGAAAACATCTTGCCGATTGATTTTGTAGAGGGAATGTCTGCAAGGGAGCTTGGTAGTCACATTGCTTCAGCAATTCCAGAGGATGACAAGACCCTCATCTTAACAGATTTATTGGGTGGAACTCCTTTTAAAGTTAGTATCGAAGTCGCTCAACAGTTCTCTGATGATGAGGTAGTCGTTTTATCAGGCTTAAATTTAGCCATGTTATTAGACGCAAGCTTCTCTCGCTTAAACTACGACTTTGAAACTCTTATTGAAAAATTGGTTCAAGTTGAAAAAGATGGAATAGTAGATTCTGTTTCTCTACTAAATCAAAAAGAGGAAACAGCTGCCCTATTTCAAGATGGTATTTTAAAGGGAGGGATTTATGAAGCGGGTTACTGTTGAACCAATTCAAAGAGCAGATCAATTTAAGCAAGAACAGCTATTATCTAAGGAAGAAGTGAAGGCAGCAATTGAACTAGCCGTTGAACAAATTCTTTTGAATACTACCTATTTCGGAGAAGCTTACCCTAGCCCGGCCGCTTCTGATGATTTCTACTCTGTTATTGAAAATATTGAGTGGACGAATGGCTTTTGGACCGGCTTACTTTGGCTAAGTTATGAATATTCCTCGAATCCTGTTTTCAAAGATTTGGCTCAGAAAAACACGCTGTCTTTCTTAGATCGTGTTCAAAATCGAATTGAATTAGATCATCATGATTTAGGATTTCTGTATTCACCGTCCTGTGTGGCAGATTATAAACTAACAGGGAGTCCTCAAGCTTTAGTAGCATCCATCAAAGCAGCGGATAAGTTATTGGAACGTTACCAAGAAGGTGGAGAGTTTATTCAAGCTTGGGGAGTTTTAGGGAAAGCAGAAGACTATCGGCTTATTATTGACTGCCTCCTTAATCTACAGTTACTCTTCTTTGCTTCGGAGACGACTGGGAAGCAGCATTATTCTGATATTGCGATGAAACATTTCTATACTTCTGTTGAAACCGTTATTCGAGACGACTCCTCAACCTTCCATACCTATTACTTTGATCCGCAAACAGGTAACCCCCTAAAAGGAGTTACTAGACAGGGTTACAGCGATGATTCTTCTTGGGCTCGTGGACAAGCTTGGGGAATCTATGGAATTCCTTTAATCTATCGAAAAAATAGAGACGAAGAGAGCATCGTCCTGTTTAAAGGGGTTGCCAACTATTTTCTAAATCGATTGCCTAAGGACTCTGTTTCTTATTGGGATTTGATTTTTTCAGATGGTAGTGACCAGGCCCGTGATTCATCTGCGACTGCTGTTGCGGTTTGTGGAATTCATGAGATGTTGAAATATTTACCAGAAACAGATGACGATAAACTAACTTATAAATATGCCATGCATAGCCTGCTTCGCTCTTTGATCGAACATTATTCAACCAAAGATTTGAAACCTGGCAAACCTATTTTGGAACACGGAGTCTACTCCTGGCATTCTGGAAAAGGGGTTGACCAAGGAAATATTTGGGGCGATTATTATTATTTAGAAGCTCTAATCCGTTTTTATAAGGATTGGGATCCATATTGGTAGGAGGTAGTATTTTATGGCGACACCGAATATTGTAATGGCGCGTGTTGACGAACGTTTGATTCATGGACAAGGTCAGTTGTGGACAAAGAGTTTGGGGTGTAACACAGTTATTGTTGCAAACGATGAAGTGAGTGAAGACCCTATTCAGCAAACATTAATGAAAACTGTTATTCCAAGCTCTGTTGCAATGCGCTTTTTCTCCTTGCAGAAAGTTATTGATGTCATTCACAAGGCCAATCCAGCTCAGACGATTTTTCTTGTGATGAAAGACTTACCAGATGCCTTAACCCTCGTCAAAGGAGGAGTTCCTATTCAAGAGTTAAATATCGGGAATATCCATAATTCTGAGGGAAAAACTCAGGTGACACGTTCCATCTTCTTTGGACCTGAAGATAAAGCTGCTGTCAAGGAATTGAGTGAGGTTTACCATGTTCAATTCAATACCAAAACAACTCCATCTGGTAATGATGGTGCTACTCAGGTTAATGTCTTGGACTACATTTGATTTTCTGTGGCTAAACTCATTTCAACAATTTGAAGGAGAGTAATTATGACAATTAGTATCATACAGGCCGTCCTTATCGGTCTTTGGACAGCCTTTTGTTTTAGCGGTTTGTTGCTTGGTATTTACACAAACCGGAGTATCGTTCTCTCATTTGGAGTTGGTATCATTTTGGGGGATCTTCCTACAGCCTTAACCATGGGAGCCATTAGTGAATTGGCCTATATGGGATTTGGAGTAGGAGCAGGTGGAACTGTACCTCCAAATCCAATTGGACCAGGTATCTTCGGAACTCTAATGGCGATTACTAGTGCAGGCAAAGTCACTCCAGAAGCAGCTTTAGCTCTATCGACTCCGATTGCGGTCGGGATTCAATTTTTACAAACGTCAGCCTATACCATTCATGCTGGTTCTCCAGAATCCGCTGTGAAGCACTTACGAGCAGGGAATATTTCGAAGTTTAGAGGTGTTGCAAATCGTACCATCATTACCTTTGCTATTGTTGGGTTTGCCCTAGGATTTTTAGGAGCCTATTCAATGGATACTCTGCTAAGTCTTGTGGAGCTTATCCCACCAGTATTGTTGAATGGACTTAGTGTAGCCGGTAAAATGCTTCCAGCCATTGGCTTTGCCATGATTCTATCCGTTATGGCCAAGAAAGAATTGATCCCATTTGTTCTTTTAGGCTATGTTTGCGCTGCTTATTTAGAATTGCCTGTTATTGGGATCGCCATCGTCGGAAGTATTTTTGCCTTGAAAGAATTTTTCAACAAGTCAGAGCAGCCCGTAGTTAAACAGGAGGAGGCCCAAGATGACTGGATCTAAACTAAGTAAAAAAGACTATATCACAACATCCTTAAGAGCCTTTTTCCTTCAGAATGGTTTTAACTATAACAATTATCAGGGGATTGGCTATGCCAATGTACTATATCCAGCCTTTAAAAAACATTTTGGAAATGACGAAAAAGCTCTTTATAAAGCTTTGGAAAAGAACTGTGAATTTTACAATACCAACCCACACTTCTTACCTTTTATCACCAGTCTTCACTTGGTAATGCTGGAAAATAATCGCCCCGAAGATGAAACTCGAGGCATTAAAATGGCCTTGATGGGCCCCTTAGCCGGAATCGGTGATTCCCTATCCCAATTTGTCTTAGCGCCTTTGCTATCCACCATTGCTGCCTCCTTAGCAGGTCAAGGGTTGGTCCTAGGTCCAATCTTGTTTTTCCTTGGGATGAATATCATCCTAACCAGTATTAAATTATTGACAGGTCTTTATGGTTATAAATTCGGAACAAGTGTCATTGACAAGATGAGTGAGCAAATGGCAACGATTTCGAATATAGCAAACATCATTGGTGTCACTGTTATTTCTGGCCTAGCAGTAACATTTGTCAAAATTCAAGTGCCGATTACTTTTGCTGCAGGAGAAGTCCAAGAAGAAGCACAACAAAGTATTGTATCTATTCAAGGAATGTTGGATAAAATTGCACCAGCCTTACTGCCAGCTTTGTTTACTCTATTTGTTTACTACCTCATTAAAAGTAAAAAATGGACTACCTATAAATTAGTTATCTTAACTGTTATTATTGGAATTATTGGAAGCTGGCTTGGAATCCTTGCCTAATCTTATCCCTCCCATAGTTCGAACTCTCCAGATAAATTGCTGATTGTATTGAGTAAGAAGATCTTGCCACCATCTCCTTGTCTTAATTCATACCAATTTAATTTCAAAATCAGAATACTCAAAGCAGTTTGAAATCTGACTCGAATCTTAATTTAGGAATTGAAGAAGAGGTTTAACAAGGTTCAGATTTTGAACTGCACAGAGTATCAGTTTATTGCCACCTCAAAGGTTATTGCATCTTGGAACCGGGTTGATAATCTCGAGAGGAAGAGGAGAGTTAGGGAGAGCTGTGATTAGGCTTGATTTTGAAATAAACTTAGAAAGAGAGGTGTAGGTTTTCCTAGCCTCTTTCTCTATTTTCCTTGAAAGGAAGAAAAGGAGCAGAGTATGTATAATCAATCAGTTTTAGAGACATTAGAACAAGAGCAACAACCAGCTCTCAAGTCTGTTTTAGAGTCTGCGAAGCTATTGCTAGAAAACGTTTTTGTATTTGATGATAATTGGGATATGGAACCCTGTTTAATCCCCTATAGGCTATCTCCCTTGAGATGGGATATGGATTGTCATGGTGATGAGGAATGGCTGTTCATGTTAAATCGCCAGGAATATTTGTGGAAACTTAGTCTTGTATTCCAACTGTACGGAGATTCTTTCTATCTTGAAAAAATGAAGGATTTCATGGAATCTTGGGTTGCTCAAGTTCAAGAATTTAGTCTCCAAGATTTGCGTTGTCGGACAATCGATACTGCCATTCGTTGTATCAGTTGGAGTAGAGTCATTCCTTTGTTAAGAGACAATGCAGTAATTGATGACGAAGAGTATTATAGCTTGTTGCAATCTCTTAAAAATCAGCTAACCTTTCTGAAGTCCAATTATAGACCCAAAGATACTTTAAGTAATTGGGGCATTTTTCAAACAGTTGCCATTTTATTGGTAGATCATGCCTTTGGTGATGAGGTGAAGTTAGAATCTGAAAGGCAATTTGCTGCTGAGGAAATCCTGGCACAAGTTCAAACACAGATTCTTGAAGATGGTACCCAGTTTGAGCAATCATTTCTCTATCATGTTGAAGTGTTTCAGCTCTTGTTAGAATTAGCTGATCGAATCCCTAAATATGCAGTGCTGTTGTCCGATACTTTGAAAAAAATGGGGAACTATGTGTTATGGATGACAGGGCCTGATGGGCATAATATAGCTGTAGGCGATAGTGATATTCACGCGCTTCATGACGTCCTTCAATTTGCAGCTATTGTTCTAGAAGATGCAAACTATCTCCTAGACATCCCGAATATTCGACGGCTCGATTTAAAGATTCTCTTCCTGGTTGGAGAGGAGGGGTTACACACTTTTCAACGTTTGATTCCGGTTAAGCTACCTCAAGGAGGCAACCATTTCTACGAATCCGGACATAGTCTTATTCGTGAAGGGGAGTCTTTGATTTTTTTCAAAGCTGGTCCTATGGGAAGTGGTCATAGCCACTCCGATCAAAATCAACTCTGTCTGTATCATCGTAGTAAACCGATTTTCATTGATCCTGGTCGTTATACTTATCGAGAGTGCCGCGAACGTTATTTTTTGAAAAGCAGCCTAGCCCACAATGTCTGCTTATTGGATGATGTTCCCTCTGAACAAATTGAAAACTCTTGGAGTTATCACTCTTATCCGTATCTGATTAGTCACACTTCCAAAAATCGAGAAGATTGCCATTTGCTTCAAGGTGTTTATCAAGCCAAACTTGCGAATGGTCAACCTTTTTGGCATGAGCGACAAGTATTAAGCGTTGGAGCCGATCTTATTTTCTTGTTTGATATTCTAGATTGTTCCGGTGAACATACCTTGAGGACACAATTTGTTCTAGGTCCGGATTTGAATTTTTTAGAAAATAAAATAGGGGATTTGCAGATTTATAGCGAGCAAAATTTTGTGTTAAAGGATAGTCTCTATTCTCCTCGGTACAATCAATTGGAAGCAACCCGTAAAATTGTTAGACAGGAATCTTTTCAGGATCACTTGGCGACAGTCACCGTAATAGCGGAGCAGGGATTCACGGTGAAAAAAGTTCCTGTTTTCAGATCAAATCAGGAACTTTTTCCTCATGCTAAGGCTTTTTCATGTAAGCGAACTGAAGATGAAGACTATCTCATCCTCTTTCAGGACAGAGACATTTATCGGGGTGAAAAACTACTGGTGGTTGATGGTGTCAAACTTCGGGGAAAATGTATTGTTTATAATCGGAAAACCAAGGAAATACGACGCTTGCGTCATTAGTTAAGTAAACAGTTTGCCTTCTAATTTTACTTGTGGTATGCTTAAAGTGAAATAGAAAAGAGACTTGTACAACAAGGTGTTAACCGCTTTCTTTTGAGAAAATAATAGCAAATATCCATAGCTTAAAGGGAGAGGTGAGGGTATGTCAAAAAAAGTGACGATTAATGACGTAGCTAAGTTAGCAAATACTTCAAAAACTACGGTTTCTTTTTATCTAAATGGAAAATATGATAAAATGTCAGAAACTACACGAGTTCGGATTCAACAAGCCATTCAAGAGACAGATTATAAACCAAGTATTATTGCGCGTGGACTGACTTCTAAGCAAACGAAACTCATCGGCGTTCTTATTGGAGATATTACCAATAGTTTTTCCAATCAGATTCTAAAGGGGATCGAAGAAGCAGCGAATGACAAAGGCTATCAAGTCATCATCGGGAATAGTGATTATAGTCAGACTAGTGAAGATCGCTATATTGAAAGCATGTTGCAGCTTGGTGTAGACGGTTTTGTGATTCAGCCGACCTCCAATTTCCGGAAATACTCTCGTATTATCAACGAGAAAAATAAAAAGATTGTTTTTTTTGACAGTCAGCTCTATGAGTACAACAGCAATTGGGTAAAAACCAATAACTATGACGCTGTTTACGACACTATTCAAAGTTGTATCAAAAAAGGCTATGAAAAATTTATATTGATAACTGCAGATCCAAGTCGACTCAGTACACGGATTGAACGAACTTCTGGTTTTATTGATGCTTTAACAGATGTCCATAAAAGTTACAGTGAGTTAATCATTTCAGACGTTCAAACAGATGTGGGTGAATTGGAGACTTTTTTAAAGCAAGAAATTGATGCAGAAAAACCGACCTTAATTTTTGCTCCTAATTGCTGGGCACTCCCTTTGGTTTATACAACGATGAAGAATCTTGGTTGTGATATGCCTCGCGTTGGTTTACTTGGATTTGACAATACCGAATGGAGTAATCTGGCATCACCAACGGTCTCTACAATTGTTCAACCAGCTTTTGAAGAGGGAAGTAAGGCAACTCATATTTTAATTGATGACATCCAAGGATTGAATGAAGAGGAGAAACATCAGGTTTTGAACTGTTATGTCAATTGGAATGAATCTACGAATCTCTAGCAGATTTTAGACTAATGTATTTTGAAAAAGCTTCTTTGGAATATTCTTTCAAAGAAGCTTTTTGGGGTTTGAATGATTTCCCCGAATTATTCATACCCTGAATATCTTTGCGTAACTATCAAAAAAATCATCAGAAACAAGCAATAAATAATTGCAATTCTGATGATTTTTATGAACGATCAAGCTTTTCTATAAATAAAGATGGGTCTGCTACCTTAGCACCCTAAAAAAGGGTAGACTCCGCCCTTGGTGCGACTCTCGATTTTTAAAAATGTATTCTATTTGATTCGGTATCCTAATTTCCTAACAAAGGAGGACTGATATCCCTTACTTCATAGGGAACGGGGATTGAGAAATCTAGTCTGGAAATTCGCTCAAAGAGAGCCTGAAACTCATCCTTCAGAGAATAGAGATTAGACAGTTTTAGAATTTGTTTTCTAGCACTTTTGACGCATTTTCCAGCTATATTCACAAACAGTTTCCGAAAACGTTTCATCGTCAAATTCTTCACAGACCCACTAGCTAAATGCTTCATAAATAAGGAAAGATTATAGGCCAAGCAAGAAATCATCATTCTAACTTCATTCTTGATTAGAGTTGAACTATCTGTCTTATC
>NZ_JAEMED010000070.1 GCF_016458205.1 Streptococcus sp. 121
CCATATTTCTATTATATCATACACAACCATATACAACAAGAGTTTTGTGCAAAAAATGTTGAAAAAATACAGTTCTATCAAGCGGTTGAGCTGGATTGCTTACAACACAAAGTGATAAACTCGGGAGTATAAAGTGATAAACTCAGGGATCACCATCGTTTACGAAAGAAAAAACAGCCTGTGGTATAATGGGGGTAGAGTAAAATTAGAAAGAGTCGTAGGACATGAAAGGATTATTGAAATTTTTAGCCACAATCCTGGTACTTCTAGGGATCGCTTGGTACCTTATTATTCCAAGTAATCCGGTAACGAGTCAGGAACGCTTTGGTGCTTGGGAGGATAAAACTAATTTTGTAACCTTGATTCAACAAGCAGTCTCTAATTTAAGTTCCACGGGAGATGGTTTGACCTCGCAAATGGTCGTTTCTAGTAACGACTTGAAATCGATCTTGAATGAAAATCTATCTGAGGAACAGAAAACAGATTTAGAAAATTCTGCTATCGGATTTGAACAATCTTACATCCAAGTTCGCCAACCTCTAACTCTATTCGGTCCAGTTACAAGTCAACTAGAACTAAATATGAGCCTAGTGATCAAGGAGGGCCAGCTTGAAGCAGTTGTTGAGTCTGCTAAATTAGGGAAAATTCCCTTGCCAAAATTTTTACTGCGGATGGTCCTTGACCAAGATGCGATTTCGCCTGATTTCAGACGGGATGATCTGACCCTTCCAATCACACTTCCAGCTGAGGGATACGCTCTGGAAAATATTGAAATTCACAATGGGCAAGCGATTGCCTACCTCAAATTAGACCGAGAACGCCTTTTGGCTATGATTGAATCGCAAATCAAACCGTAAAAGAGTATTATAAAAACCAGTTCGCGCAGAACTGGTTTTTATGGGTTAGCCTCCGAAGAGTTTCTGGAAGAATCCTTTTTTTGTCTTAGGGTTCGATTCTTTCTTTTTCTGAGGTAGATAGGCCTTTATGCTGGTGTCTTCAAGGTTAAGAGCGTGATCGGAATGGAGGATTAACCCAAAAGGAGAATGGCTAGATTCATCAGATACGATGGTAGAAGTAATCCCCTGATCCCTCCCCATTTTCAGATAGGTTAATTGGAGATCATTGGGAATACTAGGCGAAATTTTAAGGTAGAGGGGGGTGTATGTTGCGTTTAAAGCACTCAGAATGTATGGGAGATTTTGTTTGAGTTGTGGATCTTTAGCCTCAGCAATCGAAATACCACAAATAACTCGCTCCTGAAAGGTTCCTAAGTATTTCCGCTGTTGATCGGGATCTAAGCGGAGAGAACCCGCTGCTTTTTCCATCAATGTTTTTTCTAGATTCTTCATGATTCTAGTATAGCACTTTTTAAAAGAGTGGGTGGGTGGGGGAACTTGCAATTTATTTCACAGGGCTCCAATTTTCCCTTGAAAAACCACTTTTTTTGCGTTATGATAGAAGGGTAATAAAAATTAACTCATAAGGAGAGTAAGAAATGTCAATTATTACTGATATTTACGCTCGCGAAGTCCTTGACTCACGCGGTAACCCAACACTTGAAGTGGAAGTTTATACAGAATCAGGCGCATTCGGTCGCGGTATGGTTCCTTCAGGCGCTTCTACTGGTGAGCACGAAGCAGTAGAACTTCGTGATGGAGACAAATCTCGTTACCTAGGTCTTGGTACACAAAAAGCTGTTGACAACGTAAACAACATCATTGCTGAAGCATTGATTGGTTACGATGTACGTGATCAACAAGCTATCGACCGTGCTATGATCGCACTTGATGGAACTCCAAACAAAGGTAAATTGGGTGCTAACGCAATCCTTGGTGTTTCTATCGCTGTAGCTCGTGCAGCTGCTGACTTCCTTGATGTACCACTTTACAACTACCTTGGTGGTTTCAACGCTAAAGTGCTTCCAACTCCAATGATGAACATCATCAACGGTGGATCTCACTCAGATGCTCCAATCGCATTCCAAGAGTTCATGATCTTGCCAGTTGGCGCACCTACATTTAAAGAAGCTCTTCGTTACGGTGCTGAAATCTTCCACGCACTTAAGAAAATCCTTAAAGGTCGTGGTCTTGAAACAGCTGTTGGTGACGAAGGTGGATTCGCTCCTAAATTTGAAGGAACTGAAGATGCTGTAGAAACAATCCTTTCAGCGATTGAAGCTGCAGGTTATGTACCAGGTAAAGATGTCTTCATCGGATTTGACTGTGCATCATCTGAGTTCTACGACAAAGAGCGCAAAGTTTACGACTACACTAAATTCGAAGGTGAAGGAGCTGCTGTTCGTACAGCTGCTGAGCAAGTTGACTACCTTGCTGAATTGGTTGAAAAATACCCAATCATCACTATTGAAGATGGTATGGACGAGAACGACTGGGATGGTTGGAAAGTTCTTACTGAGCGTCTTGGTGACAAAGTTCAATTGGTTGGTGATGACTTCTTCGTAACAAACACTTCCTACCTTGAAAAAGGTATCGCTGAAGGAGCTGCTAACTCAATCCTTATCAAAGTAAACCAAATCGGTACTTTGACAGAAACATTTGAAGCGATTGAAATGGCTAAAGAAGCTGGTTACACTGCGGTTGTATCACACCGTTCAGGTGAAACTGAAGATTCAACAATCTCAGACATCGCTGTTGCAACGAACGCTGGTCAAATCAAGACAGGTTCATTGTCACGTACAGACCGTATCGCTAAATACAACCAATTGCTTCGCATCGAAGATCAACTTGGTGAAGTTGCAGAATACAAAGGTTTGAAATCATTCTACAACCTTAAAAAATAGGGAGTACTACAGAAATTGAATTTCATTCAATTTCGTAGTAGTACCCCCACACAGATGATTAGGCAGCTATGCTGCCAATCAACCACTGTGCATAGAGAACAGTACAGACTAGTTAGTTTAACTGGTGGTTACTGTTCTTTTTGTTTATGATAAATCTGAGTTTTATAGTCTTTTAGATTATAAACTGTATGTGGTATACTATTCCTATGGCATACGGAATTGATTTTAGAAAACGTGTCCTTGAATATGTTAAAGAGGGACATACACGTAAAGAAACAGCAGCTTTATTT
>NZ_JAEMED010000071.1 GCF_016458205.1 Streptococcus sp. 121
GATGAAGGCTGTTATCGCTTGTGCTCATAAGATACTAAGAATTGTCTACAAACTTTTGAAAACACATCAAACTTATGAAGCAGTAAAAGCATTAGGGATGCGGCAACACCCTTAAGACATTTTTAAATATGTTCACCTTAAGTATAACACAGATAGTGTTTTTTTGCGCTTTTTTACTGTGTTATTTTCAAATAAAAGACTATATAAACTGTAGTGGGCTAGGCGCGTGCGTGTCTAGCCGATTCTTTTGTGCCAAAAAAGCCGAGTTAAAAAACTTCGGCTTTAAGTGATTGTGAAGGAGGACCTTGTTACCCTTCTATATAAGCTTTAAGGGAATCGCCAGTTAGGCCTGCGTTGAGGGCGATGAGGAGTTTGAGTCGGGCCTTGGGTGCATTGAGTTCCTTAACAAAGTAGATGCCCTTGTTGGCAAGGTCTTGCCCGCCACCAGGATAGGCATAAACGGGTTCAGCAATCCCATTGAAACAACGGGAGACCAGGGCGACAGGAATGCCAGCTTGAACGAGTTCTTCCAGCTTTTCTGCTACAAGCGGAGGAATGTTTCCAGCCCCAAAGGCTTCGATAATGAGACCATCCAGTTGGGAACGATCAATCATTGCTAATAACTCCCCATCCATTCCAGTGTAGGCCGGAAGGATGGGAACCAATCCTTGAATATCTTCTAAATCAAAGCGGACCCGTTCCTGAGCTTGTTTGAAATAGAGGGTTTCCTTCTTCATGATGAGGCCTAGAGGCCCATGGGTTGGGGTTTGGAAGGTGGAGACATTGGTAGTATGGGTTTTGGTTACATACTTAGCAGCGTGGATTTCATCATTCATGACGACTAAAACTCCCTTATCTCTCGCTTGCTCATCCGCTGCCACGCGGATGGCGGCTTGGAAGTTGTAGACACCATCGCTTCCTAATTCATTAGAGGAACGCATGGCCCCAGTTATGACTACAGGAATTGGTGGCAGATCCATGGTATCTAGAAAGTAGGCTGTTTCTTCCAAGGTGTCTGTTCCATGTGTAATCACCACTCCATCCACTTGATGGGCATAGTCTTTGATGGTTTTAAAGAGTTGAAGCATATGGGTTGGAGTCATTTGCGGACTTGGGAGATTCAGCCAGTCAACTGAGAGTAGTTGCACATTCTCCAGCCCCGCTTGAATCTGCACCATGGGATTTTTTTCATTGGTTGAAACCCGCCCTTGTTCATCCGCCTGCATAGAAATAGTCCCCCCTGTATGAAGGGCTAAGATTCGTTTCATAAATAACTTCCTATCTTTTTTCTTTCATTTTATCATACTGAAGGTGCGATTATGATAAAATAAAAAGAAGTAAATGCGCAGATAAGAGGGCTAGAATGGACATAAAAGCAGTATTTTTTGACATCGACGGGACCTTGGTAAATGATAGCCGCCAAGTTCTGAAGTCAACCAAAAAGGCGATTGCATCGCTTAAAAAACAAGGAATCATGGTAGGACTGGCGACAGGTCGTGGCCCCTTCTTTGTTCAGGAATTTATGGAGGAATTGAATCTAGATTTTGCCGTGACCTACAATGGCCAATATATCTTTAGTCCTAATGGTCTTCTTTATGCCCAGACTTTATCCAAAAAAGAAGTGGCGGATGTCTTGGCCTATGCTAAGGAGAATGGTAAGGAGATTGCACTGGGGCGAGCTGATGGGATGTTGGGCTCACGAATTATGTCTTTCGGTATGTCTTCCTTGACTCAAGGCCTGCATCGCTTTATTCCTGGTAAATTGTCGGGCTTGGTCAGTCAATCTTTTAATAAGGTGGTTAGTCGGTTTGTTCCCCAAGACTATAAGGAATTGGAAGCTATTGCTCGCGAACCTATTTACCAAATCCTAATGCTGGCCACCAGCAAAGAGGGCAAGGAAGTTGCTGAGCACTTTCCCCATCTAAAATTTACCCGCTCCAGTCCTTACGCATCGGATATCATTAGTCCTGGCATGTCCAAATTGGAAGGGATCCGAATTCTTGGAAAAGAGTTTGACTTTGACCTAGATCAAGTCATGGCCTTTGGTGACTCAGACAATGACTTTGAAATGCTTTCAGGGGTTGGCTTGTCTATTGCTATGGGAAATGGGTCCAGCCGCATCAAAAAAGTTGCCCAGCACACCACCAGTTCCAACACGGAAGATGGGATTCATGAAGCTCTTTCTTACTTTGGATTTTTAGGCAACGAACCCATTTTTGTCAGTCAAGACACCAGCTTTAATAAGGTCAAGCAATTCCATGGTCTGATGGATCAGCGAACCCAAGAAGATCCCAAAGCCTGGACCTGCCAAGATGCTGGCCACCGAGCAGCCTTTACCATTGAAGAACTGGTAGAATTTGTCCATGCTGCCAGCTCCTCTAGTGAGGAATTTGAAGAGACTGTAAACAAACTCCATCAGGCCCTTGACCAGGCCAAGGAAAAAGTTACAGGCAAAGAAGGAGACCCACAGGTGGATTTAGTCAAACAAGCGGATGCTTTGGTTGACCTCCTCTATTTCACTTATGGCCATTTTGTCTTAATGGGAGTAGACCCAGCTCCAATTTTTGACCTTGTCCACCAGGCGAACATGGGCAAAATTTTTCCAGACGGGAAAGCCCACTTTGATCCCCAAACCCATAAAATTTTGAAACCAGAGGATTGGGAAGAAAACTATGCCCCAGAGCCCGGTATCAAAAAAGAATTGGAACGCCAAAAAAAGGCTTACCACAAACACCACAGCAAAAAAGACGCCAACTAAGGCAATGTCATTAAGTTAAGGATTTCGAAAGCTCCTAAATCGAGCTTTCGAAATCTTTTTTTGCTATACTTAGGCTCAAGGAGGTGGATAGAATGCCAAATCAAGTAAAGAAGCAACTACGAAATAGTA
>NZ_JAEMED010000072.1 GCF_016458205.1 Streptococcus sp. 121
ATTTACCCTCTTTTTTCTAGTTAGTTTCTGAAAGATACTAACTAGAAAAAGGAGGCCAGGCAACCACGGGGCGCCTAGAACGCACAAAATTCTATCAAAAACTGTCCAAGATATTGACTGAAATCCATTCCAGAAAAAATTCGATTTAGAAAAGTACCCATGTTCCTTAAAGTAATTAAATAAGTTTATAAGATTATCAATATTTGTCCTATCAAAATTTGTTCCAACATCAATAGTCAAACCAAAATCTAATAATACCTGTGTAATCTTCAATAATTTTTTTGTATTATTGGCAACCTTTGTTATTTTAACAGCCTCTTCATAGTTTTCAGGAAGAGTATTAACTGTAATCGCAATCCCTGAGATAATACCCCTATGAATTATAAGCTTTTTGGCAAAAAAAGGTAAAAATATTCCATTTGTTGTAATATCTATCTTTATTTTGTGTTCAACACAGTACTGAAATATTCGATCAATAATAGGTTCATTTTGAGGAAGTAGAGGTTCCCCTCCGAATAAACCAAAGCTTATATTCAATTTTGGATTATCACTAATTAGAATCGATATTTGTGCCAATGTTTCTTCCAACTCTTCAAGAGTAATCGGTTTTCGAACAAGCGATTTATATTGCTGCTGAAAACAATAACTACATCTTAAATTACATGAATAGGTTATCGCAAACGATATATAGATACTATTGTATGCATTTAATATCTTCTGATTATCATATAAATTGTCTACCGAAAAACTATCAGGATACCTTGTTGGAGTAACTAATAATTCCTCCATCTCTTCACTAATTTCAAGCATATTGTTTCGAATACAGCTTGCATCAACAATCAAAATCTTATTTTTAAAAGAGTTTATAACCAAGGCATAATCTTCCGTTAGATTTCTATAATAAATCGAATCAAGAGGTATTTTTTTAATTTGTCCTTTTTCCTTAATTGGAATTAATGTGCCATTTACTACCTCATACGCCATTTTAAAACCTCCTAATATCTACGGCGCATAGTTTTTTGACATACAATTATGTCTCCTAATTCAACTTCTTGCTCCATTAGATTATCAATTTCATTCATTTGTCGTAATTCTTCATCCGAAAATTCTAAAATCATAATATCACCTCAAAAAAATTTTTTGTAAGCTTACAACTATAGTATATTTCACCGATACCTTTTCCGAATAAAATTCCCATATATGCTTAGTTCTCGTTTTCTATTATTAACTTGGTAAGAAAATCTTCATAGTGTTGAGCTAGGACATTACAGTCTAGAAGTCTCATGACCCCAATGCATTTCCTCATTTCGATCACTGCTAACTGATCCCCATCCTTTCTATATATCAATAGATTTTGTGCATATTTAAAAATCAATCTCTCGTACATTTCTGTATCATTAAAATAAGAATTTTTGAGTTGTTTTTCTAAATACATAGCATCCAGATATTCTTTTCGTTCAACACAAGTAATATAGGCGTTTAATAGCATAGAAGCAATTAATCTTCTATTATTGGGTAAGTCCTTGTAAAAATTGGTTCGATTATACATTTCTCTACATAGTAGCATTAGTGTCTCATGTTGAAGTACATCTAAAGTATTGGAGAATAGAAGTAATTCATAATGTCCCCAATAGTCAACACTAAACAGATAGTTTGTTAAATAAGCAACATCAGAATCTGTATAATACGTCTCCCCAGTTAAATCTTGGAGACGAATTTTTATCAAAATACAATTTAAACTATGAAATAGGATCCTAGTATCTCTTTTTTCAGTTTGGCTAATTAATAATTTTTTCATGCCAGCAATATTTTTTGTGCTAACAAATATTTTTATTTGTTGAAGAATTTCATTCAGCTCATCTCTACGGAAATCATGTGCGGCATAAACAAATTCATCAATTGGCATATTTATCTCATCCAAAATAGCAATAAATTTAGTAATTGTTAAATCTGTTTCACCTTTTTCAAATCTCGATAATTGAGAGATAGAAATCCCTGACTTTGCCACATCTTTCAAGCGCAAACCTCTGGCTGTACGAAACTTTTTGAAAAGTCTACCTATTTTTTCCATAATTTACCTCCACTAAGCAAATACGGGAATATCCTTTTTTTTAGATATCTATAGTATATACTGTAACAAAAGAAAAGAGGAGTTCTTTATGAAAATAAGTAAATTATATTTAACGTTAACTCTATTTTTAAGCCTTATTATTATCGTTGTAGGTTAGGATGTTCAACCTAAATTATTCATAGATAAAAATCCAAACCACCCAACAAGTAGCTTGGACAAGGGCTATAAGCTCATATTGTAACCCATTTGGAGATTTTTTTGTATAATAGCCAATGCGCACCACGACAAACGCATGAAGAAAACTCCCTATTGAAAATTTTCAGTAACCGATAAATATTCGTAAAAACGACCTCTTAAGCCTATAATTAGCTTAGGAGGGCGTTTTTATGGATGTTATGATTTCATATTTAAAGTCTATTGA
>NZ_JAEMED010000073.1 GCF_016458205.1 Streptococcus sp. 121
TGTAATTTTATTTTCACGCTCAAGGCGTATTCGAGTTATCTCATGACTCTTATTCATCCAGTTTTAGTTACAGGCTCGGCAAAGCCCTAATAAACTTACGGATTTGTATTGCTCATCTTTATTATATACCTGAACTAATTTTCCGTCATGAGTTAGCAGGCGAAGCCTGCTTGGAGTTTTAGTTACTAATGATCAACGCCATTCCCCTCTTTACTCAGACACAATGATTGTTATCCAACTCATTTTTCAAATTCTAGCGGGTCATGATACAGACTATGCCTGTCAAGAATTGAAAGATAATGCTTATTTCTATCAGCTACTAGAGTCGAAACAAGTAGCCTCTCAATCAACCCTGTGACGTTTCTTTTCACGTGCAACGGAAGAAACTGTTGAGGCTTTAAGACAGCTTAATATTGAACTAATCCAACTCTTTTTACAATTACATCAGTTGGATAATCTTATCATTGATGTCCCCGAATTATTCAGGGTATGAATAATTCGGGTTTAAGATATCCTACAGATAGCAAAATAAGAAAGGAATACGCACATGTCTAAACTACTAAATCAGATATTATCAAGAGACAATCTTCTGGAAGCCTACAAGCAGGTCAAAGCTAATAAGGGCTCTACGGGTATTGATGGTGTCACAGTTGAAACGATTGATGATGACCTGAGAGAGAACTGGCGAGAAACCAAAAAGCAGGTACTGGAAAGAAAGTACAAACCTCAGCCAGTATTGCGAGTTGAAATTCTGCGAGCATTCTGATTTTGAAATTAGTTAAGTATAAAGTCTGAACTTCATTGGACCGTTCTTTTCACATTCGTAAAAAATAAGAAAAGAAGTACTTGGAATCTGTAACTACTGACAGATATGAGATTTTTGAGGGGAAAATGAAAAAAATAGAAAAAAACACTTGCTATTTTTAGAGTGACCTGTTACAATAAATAGTGTTGAAAAATGGTCCGTTGGTCAAGGGGTTAAGACACCGCCTTTTCACGGCGGTAACACGGGTTCGAATCCCGTACGGACTATATTTTCCGCCATAGCTCAGTTGGTAGTAGCGCATGACTGTTAATCATGATGTCGTAGGTTCGAGTCCTACTGGCGGAGTCTTGAGACCCTACGGGGTCTTTTTTTGTTTTTCTAAGGTGTTACTATCGTTCTCTGTGTGGGATGAAAGGGAAGACCTTTTGCCCAAGTTGTTCATTTTTTTACCGGAATGACTCCTTTTTTGTTTTTATTTTTCGAATAGAGAAGTAAATCGACAGATTAGGGAATGGATCCCAATTCCAATAAGTAATCTGTTAGGATTATAGGGAAAGGATGAACCATGGATTTCGAATCAACATATAAAAAAGTACGTGGTACAGTATTAAAATGCCATCGAGAATTTTATCTTCATTTATGGGATGCTTGTGATTGGGAGCAGGAGGGAATGATGGTTCTTTACCGTTTGATGAAGAACCATCCGAGTGTGATGCAGGATGATGAAAAATTACATGTCTTTTTCAAGACCAAATTTCGTAATCATATTATTGATAAGGTCCGGATGCAGGAGGCAAAAAAAAGAACGCTGGATAACAAGGCTTATGTCGAGGTTTCAGAAGTAGGACATTTGTTGGCAGAGGATGGTCTCTGTATGGATGAGTTTGTACTATTTAAAGATCGCATGATGGAGTTCAAGAAGACTCTCACCCAAGCAGAATTAGATAATTACCAACGCCTTATCAGCAATCAGTGTTTTAAGGGGCGCAAAAAAATGTTGAAAAAAATGGCTAGCTACTTTGAAGAATTTGATCCGCGTAAATAAAACAGGTCTTTATAGACCATTAGACAAAAAAATGAGAAGGAAGGAGGCTGAAATTTCAGGTTAGACCTCTTTCTTACTCCATCCAAAGAGGAAGAAAAGAAAAAAATAAAAAAAATTAAAAAAACTGTTGACACTTTGTGAGCTGGGTGATATACTTAGATAGTTGTCTCGTGAGAGACATGACCTTTGAAAACTGAACAAGACGAATACCAATGTGTAGGTAGTAGGAATACTACCTGTCAATAATAAATTCGAAGCTAAATCAAAAAACTTCAAGGCAAACTGACGCAGGTAGAACTAAGGTTCACCAAGGAGGTTTGACGAAGAAGTCTGAAGATTTAACGCAGAACAAATCTGTCAGCGACAGAAAAATGAGTGAAGACTCAAACTTTTGATGAGAGTTTGATCCTGGCTCAGGATGAACGCTGGCGGCGTGCCTAATACATGCAAGTAGAACGCTGAAGGAAGTGCTTGCAC
>NZ_JAEMED010000074.1 GCF_016458205.1 Streptococcus sp. 121
GCTTTCTCATCTTTATACAATAGAGTTTCCCAAAGAGGAAGTAAGATGAAGGCTGTTATCGCTTGTGCTCATAAGATACTAAGAATTGTCTACAAACTTTTGAAAACACATCAAACTTATGAAGCAGCAAAAGCATTAGGGATGCGGCAACATCCTTAAGACATTTTTAAATATGTTCACCTTAAGTATAACACAGATAGTGTTTTTTTGCGCTTTTTTACGCTTTTTTACGCTTTTTTACTGTGTTATTTTCAAATAAAAGACTATATCAAAACGAACCAAATCATTGTTTGATGATAAAAAGTGGTGTATAATTACCACTAGTTAGTAACAAATAGGAGAGACCTTATGAAAGCAGCAATTCATCATATTTCAGTTTTGGCCAGTGATGCAGCAGAAGCTTATCAGTTTTATCATGGTATCCTAGGTCTTTCTCTGCACTTGAAAACGGTGAATCAGGATGACCCGACCATGTACCACTTGTTCTTTAGTGATGAAACAGGGCGCGAGGGAACAGAATTTACTGTTTTTGAGACCAAAACTTTTCCCAAACATCAATCTGGGACAAATGCTTTAGAGCGTACGGTGTTTTGGGTAGCTAATCAGGAAAGTTTGATATTTTGGAAGACACGTTTAAATCAGGCAGGCGTATCAACGGAATGGGCTAGACTGTGGAACCAGGAGGCTCTCTTTTTTAGTGATCCGGACGGTCAAAAATTGGCTTTGGTTTATCCTGAAAAGTTAACTTGGCAGGTTTATCCGCCAAAGAATCCCAGCATAGATCCTTCAAATGCTATTCTAGGGTTGGCGGGTGTAGTGATTCGGGTTCAAAATCAACAGACCGTTACAGAACTTTTGACAAGGGTATTTGGTTTTGAGGAAGCACCTTTTTTTGATGCAGAACTAGTGGGGGATAGCCGCCTAGATGCTGATTCCATTTTTCCCCAACATGTATGGATTGTGGAAGATAAAGAGCAAGCACCACAGCAGTTGGGACGAGGTGGTATCCATCATCTTGCGCTGGGAGTTGGCTCATTGGAGGAGTTAAAGCAGACTGCGAGTGACCTATCTGCGAAAGGCATTCTCCATTCTCGGATTGTGAATCGAGATTTTATGCATTCCCTTTACTTTAAGGAATGGCATGGGATGGTCTTGGAAGTCGCCACTCCAATTTCAGAAAAACTTGTAATGGATTATGATACGATGGAAAGTTTTCATCATCACCCCTTATATTTGCCGGATTTTCTGGAGCCGAATCGAATGATTATAGAAGAAGGGTTGAAACAATGACCAGCTTAAAATGGAGTTATAGAGCAGCAGAAGAGCCTTTGTTGGTGCTTTTTCATGGTAGTGGGGGAACTATTCAAGAAATGCTTGATTTTGGGAAAAAGCTTGCGCCTACCCATAGTCTGTTAGTGATTCAAGGAGATTATACTTTTGGAAGCGGCTATCGTTATTACCCACTACTAGAAGAGAATCAAAATGATTTAGAACAGAGACACCTGTTTCAGGAAAAGTTTGAGATAACATGGGAAGCATTACGAGAAATCTGGGAGAATAGGCCCCTTATCTTTTTAGGATACTCCAATGGAGCGAATGCTATTCTCAGTCTTTTAGAAATGAGTAAAGACCTAGCTGATGATTATTTGTTACTTCACCCAAGTTTTTTACAATGGAATCATCAGAAAGAACAAAGAGGAAATTTCTACTTGTTTTTAGGAGAGAACGATCCATGGACTTCTAAAGAAGAGTTAGAAGCCTATTTTGAAGAAAAATCAAACATATTTCCATCCCTCCATCTTAACTATTTATCCGAAAATCATGCGATAAATCAGGCAGAATTTAACTGGTTAGAAAAATTTTTGAAAAAAAGTAAAAAAACTTAAACAAAACCCTTGCAAAGACCAACATCATGTTGTATACTAATAAAGTCCTGAAGGGAGAGTTCCTTAAACGGGACGAAATCAGTAGAATAGTTCGGCACAAACGAACGAAAATAAAAAAACTTCAAAAAAGTTAAACAAAAGTGTTGACAAACCATTGAGGTTTTGATAAACTGATTAAGTTGTCTCGTGAGAGACATGACCTTTGAAAACTGAACAAGACGAATACCAATGTGTGGGTAGTAGGAATACTACCTGTCAATAATAAAACAATAAATCTGTCAGCGACAGAAAAATGAGTGAAGACTCAAACTTTTGATGAGAGTTTGATCCTGGCTCAGGATGAACGCTGGCGGCGTGCCTAATACATGCAAGTAGAACGCTGAAGGAAGTGCTTGCAC
>NZ_JAEMED010000075.1 GCF_016458205.1 Streptococcus sp. 121
ACCCATCTTTATTTATAGAAAAGCTTGATCGTTCATAAAAATCATCAGAATTGCAATTATTTATTGCTTGTTTCTGATGATTTTTTTGATAGTTACGCAAAGATATTCAGGGTATGAATAATTCGGGTTTATGATTGTTCAAGAATAGTTGATTGAAGGTGGAGATTATTGGTTATAGGGGAAAGTTTCGTCGCTTTGCCTTTGATTAGATGTTTGTGAATTTTGTTTAAGAAAGATTACTTTGTTCGGTATCGATGAATATTTTAAATTCTTGCTTGAAAAGTTTAATAAGTTTTGATTCTTTTCGATTCATCATATAGGTAAATGAAACCGGAGTTGAAATCTTTTCAGGTAGACGAAAGCCGATGTGTGGATTAAAATTCGTTGTAAGGTAAAGCGGAAGCAGTGAAATCCCTTGCCCCATTCCTATTAATTTTTCAGTGATTGAGATATCGTGAATGGAAGTAAATTGTGCTTCTGGTACCAGGTTTGTTATTTCTTGCTTCGTCTTTGACCAATAAATTGGGTGATTGTCGGACAATATTTTATATTTCTTAAATAATTCAATCTCGCTTAATGAATCAGCTTCCTTTGGAAAAAACAAGGCTATTTTACCTTCGCATATTTTTTCAATATTAATTTTGGTTGTAAATGGTTCTTCTCGGGCAATCCCAATATCAAATTGATTCTTTTCAATTGTCTGAGCAATGTCTTTTTGTAAGACAGTAATAGAGATATCAATTGAGGGATATCTTTCAAAAAAAGTTGGAAGAAATTTTGGAAGTAAGTAATTAGCAATATAGGGAGAAACAACGATACTGATTTTATCCTCAAGTTTTTTATCTTTTAATCGAATTTTTTGAACCCCTTCTTCGTGGGTTGAAATTATTTTTTGGGCTATTGGAATAAAATCTTGACCAGTTTGTGTGAGTGTGAGATTTCTACCAACTGTTTCAAACAGTTTAACTTGGAGGTATTTCTCTAGTTTTTTTATTTGCTGATGGAGAGTAGGCTCCGTTAAAAATAATTCAGCACTAGCTTTATGATAGTTCAGATGTTTGCTCAAAACTAAGAAAGTGTAGTACCAATCTAAATTCATATGTAACTCCTTCATAAGTAAAAAACGAATAATCTATTCATTATTTCCACATTTTAAAATGTTGCTATTCAGTATATCATATTCCTTGTAATATTTAAGTTATGACAAGGAGAAAAAATGTTTATTGAATTACCGTTTACAGATCATATCTTACCTAAAGAATTTGGAAAAAATGCTCTTCCTGAGGATACGCTTCAAGGAAATCCAGTTCGCTCTTTTCCGTTTAAGGTTAGAAATTTACCAAAAGGTACAAAGTATTTAGCTATTTCATTAATTGACTACGATGTTATTCCAGTTCGCTCTTTTCCTTGGGTTCATTGGCTTGTCTCAGACATTGATGTTACTGGGGTAGAGATAACGATTCCCGAGAATTATAGTCGAGAGTATGAGGATACTCTCATTCAAGGAAAAAATAGTTTTTCCAGTCCCTTATTAGGAGAAGATTTTTCGGAAATTGATTCCATCTTTGTAGGCCCAACTCCACCTGATAAAAATCACCGATATACCCTAGAGGTGTTTGCATTGAGTGAAAAAACAGGTCTAGAAAAGGATTTTTATTACAATGAATTATTGGATTCAGTTTATCCAATTTTATTGGATAGAGTCAGTGTGGAGGTTATTGGCCAATATTAAATTTTATCCCAAATTATTCATACCTAACTTAAAAACCTTCCAGAAACCGTATTGATCACAGGGTTTCTGGAAGATTCTGCTTTTCACCCATTGGGTGAAACATTCGACTAGACAAAAAAGGATTTCCCCTTTATGATATAAGTGAAAGCAAAACCACAAAAAGAAAGGAAATCCACATGTTCAGTCTAACAAATAATAATGCTAAAAACAAGAATTTTTCTTTTGAGGGAGGAAATCTTACGAATTATGGCGGACTGATTCTCTTTAAAGAATTGTTTGAGGTCTTGAAGCTGGCTGAGTTAATTTCCAAATATTTAGTCACTAATGATCAACGCCATTCCCCTCTTTACTCAG
>NZ_JAEMED010000076.1 GCF_016458205.1 Streptococcus sp. 121
TTTTCTTTATCTTTTTCATATTGGACTAACCTCTTAGTCAATTTTGTAAGATTCATGCTCATTAAGAGGAGTCCTAACTCTGTTTCCACATTTTGATTTCCTCGAACATGAACTCGGCGCACGCCAAAAACACCCTTCATCCTACCAAATATAGGTTCGATATCGACCTTTCGTTTGGCGTAGATGTGGGATCCTTCCTCACTCTCCAAATTTTCTTTGGCTTTCTGTTTAAAGTAGGTCCAAGTTGGATTATAGTGAATTTGCTTCAAATTCCCTTTCTCTGTTCGTGCTAATTGATCTAACTCCGGATTAGCTTGAACCTCTAGTGCTTCATAAATTTTAAAGTCACGTTCAAAGCCATACTTATCTCTTCTTTTAGAATAATATTTGAAACCATAAAGGACTCCATCCGGTTTTATCCACTGATCTCCTTTTTCAAGATAAATCCAATTAGCTGGATTTGTTTCAGCTTGCTTGTATTTTCTTGTCTGCTCTTTCTGATACATTCCATACGGAATTAATGGAGTCTTCTCTAATTCATCAATGATAAAACTATAGTTTTCCTCACTCCCATAGCCCGCATCTGCGACAATATATTGGAATAAATCTAGTGTTTGAATCGATTGAAGAAATGGTTTCAAGGTTCGAGTATCTGTTGGATTTGGAAAAATACCGTAGGCTAAAGCATATTGTCCATTTGAAGCTACTTGGAGATTATAGCCAGGTTTCAGTTGACCATTTTTCATATGGTCTTCCTTCATCCGCATAAAGGTTGCGTCTATATCAGTCTTAGAATAGGAATTCCTCTCTCCCAAAATTTCTCGACTATTTTCATATCGTTTCTTACGATTAAGATAATCTTCTTTCAATTTTCTGTGGTGTTTTTTTAACCGTCTACGTTTTTGCTTATTTACGGATCCACCTTTGATAACTTTAGGCTCCTGAGAGATGGCTTCTTCAACTTCCTCAAGGATTTGTTCGGTATCTTGTAGGAGTTGTTCAAGACCAGCGCTAGAGAGGCATTCTTCTTTAGACAGAGCAGTGTTTACTCCCTCTTGAACAAGTTGATCATATAAATCAGATATATTTCCGTCCAAGGCTGTATCATAACGTTCCACAGCTTTTTTCCAAGTGAAGGAATATTTATTGGCATCTGCTTCAATTTTTGTTCCGTCAATGAATAGAGCATCATCCTCAATCATACCATTATCACGAAGGAGTAGAGTGAAGTAAATAAAAGCGGTCTTAATCAGCTGGTTAGCATGCCTACTAGCTCGGAAACTGTTTATTGTGCGATAACAGACATAGGTATCTTGGCTTAGCCATTTCATAGGAATGACTTCTTCATTCATTTGCACAATATTTCGACCAGAGTAGACTTTCCGAGCATAAGCAAAGAGCGTCATTTTTAATAACATAGCTGGATGGAAAGCTGGCCGACCAGTATGAGATTTTTTCTCTAAGAGAACAGAGTCTGGAATAGAGTCTACAAACTGGCTAATGAGACGTGCTTCATGAGTTTCAGGGATATCCCAAGCAATAGATAGGTCAAGGCTGAGTTGATTTGTGTTATACTGTTTATACATTTTATTTCTTTCTAGTTATTTTGTGGTTATTATAATTATAAAGCATAAAATGAAAAAGGAGCAACTCTATTCTGGAATTGCTCACTTTTTTTATTTCTATAAGCTAGTTTTTGCCCAGCCTCT
>NZ_JAEMED010000077.1 GCF_016458205.1 Streptococcus sp. 121
AAATCTGTCAGCGACAGAAAAATGAGTGAAGACTCAAACTTTTGATGAGAGTTTGATCCTGGCTCAGGATGAACGCTGGCGGCGTGCCTAATACATGCAAGTAGAACGCTGAAGGAAGTGCTTGCACTTCTGGAAGAGTTGCGAACGGGTGAGTAACGCGTAGGTAACCTGCCTGGTAGCGGGGGATAACTATTGGAAACGATAGCTAATACCGCATAACAATGGATATTGCATGATATCTATTTGAAAGATGCAACTGCATCACTACCAGATGGACCTGCGTTGTATTAGCTAGTAGGTGAGGTAAAGGCTCACCTAGGCGACGATACATAGCCGACCTGAGAGGGTGAACGGCCACACTGGGACTGAGACACGGCCCAGACTCCTACGGGAGGCAGCAGTAGGGAATCTTCGGCAATGGGGGCAACCCTGACCGAGCAACGCCGCGTGAGTGAAGAAGGTTTTCGGATCGTAAAGCTCTGTTGTAAGAGAAGAACGGGTATGAGAGTGGAAAGCTCATACTGTGACGGTATCTTACCAGAAAGGGACGGCTAACTACGTGCCAGCAGCCGCGGTAATACGTAGGTCCCGAGCGTTATCCGGATTTATTGGGCGTAAAGCGAGCGCAGGCGGTTAGATAAGTCTGAAGTTAAAGGCTGTGGCTTAACCATAGTATGCTTTGGAAACTGTTTAACTTGAGTGCAGAAGGGGAGAGTGGAATTCCATGTGTAGCGGTGGAATGCGTAGATATATGGAGGAACACCGGTGGCGAAAGCGGCTCTCTGGTCTGTAACTGACGCTGAGGCTCGAAAGCGTGGGTAGCGAACAGGATTAGATACCCTGGTAGTCCACGCCGTAAACGATGAGTGCTAGGTGTTAGGCCCTATCCGGGGCTTAGTGCCGGAGCTAACGCATTAAGCACTCCGCCTGGGGAGTACGACCGCAAGGTTGAAACTCAAAGGAATTGACGGGGGCCCGCACAAGCGGTGGAGCATGTGGTTTAATTCGAAGCAACGCGAAGAACCTTACCAGGTCTTGACATCCCAGTGACCGTCCTAGAGATAGGGCTTTTCTTCGGAACACTGGTGACAGGTGGTGCATGGTTGTCGTCAGCTCGTGTCGTGAGATGTTGGGTTAAGTCCCGCAACGAGCGCAACCCTTATTGTTAGTTGCCATCATTGAGTTGGGCACTCTAGCGAGACTGCCGGTAATAAACCGGAGGAAGGTGGGGATGACGTCAAATCATCATGCCCCTTATGACCTGGGCTACACACGTGCTACAATGGCTGGTACAACGAGTCGCAAGTCGGTGACGGCAAGCAAATCTCTTAAAGCCAGTCTCAGTTCGGATTGTAGGCTGCAACTCGCCTACATGAAGTCGGAATCGCTAGTAATCGCGGATCAGCACGCCGCGGTGAATACGTTCCCGGGCCTTGTACACACCGCCCGTCACACCACGAGAGTTTGTAACACCCGAAGTCGGTGAGGTAACCGTTTGGAGCCAGCCGCCTAAGGTGGGATAGATGATTGGGGTGAAGTCGTAACAAGGTAGCCGTATCGGAAGGTGCGGCTGGATCACCTCCTTTCTAAGGAAATGGATGACATTGGTACTTGTTCAGTTTTGAGGGGTCATGTAGATGACAACCAAGAAA
>NZ_JAEMED010000078.1 GCF_016458205.1 Streptococcus sp. 121
GAATGATTCAGTAAGTCAATCTCCACCTTATCGTTCTTAGTGTTTCTAATATGCAGGTCTTCATATTAGGTAGTGCGGACGTGAGCAGCCTCCTACGGAGTCTCATCACTAGATTTCGAGCCAAGGTCTCGAAATCTCCGTCATCTAGCAGTTGTTTCTCAACTGCTGATGATTCCACTACAGTATGAAGACCTGCTTCTTTATTCTTTCCGAACGATCTAAAATAAACTCGATAAGCGTCCCATAGCTGAACTCTTGGGACCATACACAGGTATGGTTGCCTGTGGAATAGTGTGCTCTTTGTGTTTCATAACCTTTAGGGCTTTTGAAGCACTCATAGCTATTTCCTCGCTAAAGACTGGCTCCGAAACTGTAGCTCTGTACAATCTCTCAAACTCCCCATTGCGAATACTTACTAAGAGAGTTGCCATGTTTTCAGCACCTTGTCTTGTCCAATTTCGTCCCTGCTTTTTCATACGATTTGTATAAAAGCGATGTCCACTTTCGCAAACACCCACACCATCACTTACTGGCAAATTTCTATCTTTTAGTGGCCGAATCCAGCACCAATTCCGAGTTAAATAAGCTCGAACTTCACTCAAACGCTCAAGGTGCTCCTCCTGTTCAAGATATGACTCAACTGTATCTAGCAATAGTTCTACACGCTCATAATCATAAGCCTTAACTACTTGTCGTAATTCCTTTTGAAGAAACTTATCAAAACCAAGCTTACCAGTGATGTATTTCATGACATGGTAGGAATCTAAGCAATATTCAAATAGACTCCTACGTCCTCCAAGCGATTGGAACTTATCCGCTTCATAGCCCGAACCTCCGTCACTATTGGCAATGATAATAGTTCGGCTTAAATCATAATGAGTAGACAAATAGGAGCGGATTTCTTCAAACAAATCTTTACTCGTTCCAAAGCAGCCAAAATAAACCGGATTGATGAGACAGTTCCGATTACCTATCTTCTCAACTCCCTCATGGATAAAGCCCCGTTTATATTCCAGGTGTTTTCCCTTTTCTTGACTGCCAATCCAAATCCCATCAGCTTCTATGTAAAGAACTTCTGGTTTTTTCTTATCCGAAACATCAAGCTCTGAGTCTGATGTTTCTCTTATCTTCTCTGCGACACTCTGAGCTATCGCGTGAACCGTCTGATGACTAATGGTTTGATTGGTTAGTAGCTCTACAGATCTCCCTGCTTGTCGATAGGTCATACCAGTCGACAATTGAGCTATCTTTTCTTTAAACAATGGACTGAAATGTTGGCGCGGTTCCAGACCTAAGGCCCTATCTAAAGGAATGAAACTTTTCTCACCTTGTTTCCGAAGACGACGGCGTTTAAAAGTTACTGTACCAAACAAAAAGGTTATCTGACGTTCCTCCAAACGATCAATAGACCAACCATCTTCTAAATAGGGCTGAATCAGAAATTTATCCAGCAATTCTAGACAGTGGCTTAGAGAATCTATGAATAACTCTGAAAAAAGCAATGAAAAAACTTCCTCAACTTCGGATAAATTTTGACAGTCCTTTAATTTCTCGAAAATCTCTGATACAATAGTCATAGGTTCTATATCCTTTCGGGTTGATTTTGCACTTCCT
>NZ_JAEMED010000079.1 GCF_016458205.1 Streptococcus sp. 121
TTAGGAGTGGAAGTTGTGTGAGCAATGTAGCGGACTAATACTAATAGCTCGAAGACTTATCCGAAGTCAAACTAAGTAACGGAAACGTTAAGAATGACGAACTCAGATGCGAGTTGAGGTTAAACTTGAGACTTTCTGATGATAGAGTCGAATACAGCCTCGCTTCTGTGGAAAAAAGATAAATCATCCTAGTGTCTAAAGACACTTCGTCAGATTTCCTATTTTTCCTTTGAAGCGCCAGCAAGCTGGACGGCTTTAATATCCTGTATAGCTATTCAATTTTGAGTGTTCTTAACACTCTGTCTACTCTAGCTTGTAGAGTGACAATGTAATTTTATAAGATTTTTTCTTGGTGACAAGGAATCCAGTCGAGGTCAATCTAAGGATTACCGAAACAGGGAAATATCCAAATGATTCGAGAAAAATAAAATTTTAATATTTTTTTGGAAGATGGTAGGGAGTCAAGATGAGATAAATCTAAGGATTATCGAATCGCAGACGACACAGCCAGGGCCAAAAAAATGAAAAATTTAGTTAAGTGACGATAGCCTAGGAGATACACCTGTTCCCATGCCGAACACAGCAGTTAAGCCCTAGAACGCCGGAAGTAGTTGGGGGTTGCCCCCTGTGAGATATGGTAGTCGCTTAGCAAATAGAAAGCTCAGGCTTTCTTATGGGAGTTTAGCTCAGCTGGGAGAGCATCTGCCTTACAAGCAGAGGGTCAGCGGTTCGATCCCGTTAACTCCCATAGTACGAAAGTACAGGTCCCGTAGTGTAGCGGTTATCACGTCGCCCTGTCACGGCGAAGATCGCGGGTTCGATTCCCGTCGGGACCGTTCAGCTCACAAGGAATTTGTGAGTTGAATGTAAAATCGATAGACTCGTTAGCTCAGTTGGTAGAGCAATTGACTTTTAATCAATGGGTCGCTGGTTCGAGCCCAGCACGGGTCATATGCGGGTTTGGCGGAATTGGCAGACGCACCAGATTTAGGATCTGGCGCTTTCGGGCGTGGGGGTTCAAGTCCCTTAACCCGCATTAAGTATCATAGGCCGGCTTAGCTCAGTTGGTAGAGCATCTGATTTGTAATCAGAGGGTCGCGTGTTCAAGTCATGTAGCCGGCATTAAGAGGATTGCGAACGTAGTTCAGTGGTAGAACACCACCTTGCCAAGGTGGGGGTCGCGGGTTCGAATCCCGTCGTTCGCTTTGGCGCCGGGGTGGCGGAACTGGCAGACGCACAGGACTTAAAATCCTGCGATCGTTACTGATCGTACCGGTTCGATTCCGGTCCTCGGCAAATGAGCACCCTTAGCTCAACTGGATAGAGTACCTGACTACGAATCAGGCGGTTAGAGGTTCGACTCCTCTAGGGTGCATGTAAATAATAATACGGGAAGTAGCTCGGATTTGTAGAGCTCAAAGCTTAGCTTTGAGGTTGCGGATGAGGATTTGCGAAGCAAATCTACTTAGCAAGTACTCTACAGCTGAGATACAACCGAATTTATAGTTACGGGAAGTAGCTCAGCTTGGTAGAGTACTTGGTTTGGGACCAAGGTGTCGCAGGTTCGAATCCTGTCTTCCCGA
>NZ_JAEMED010000008.1 GCF_016458205.1 Streptococcus sp. 121
TTACAAATGGTGGAACAGTTGAGCAAAACTAAGCAACATTTTATCGAAAATATTTATTACAAGTGCAATACTCTTTCTTCTGAAATCAAGAAAGAAAATCTTAGCACCTCTGTATTCTCGTCAACTAGACTTTTTATGACTGGAACTAGTGTATCACTCCATAAAACAAAAATCAATATCTAGTGAAATATCTGAACAACGTACTATATATTGTGTTTTAAGTCATAGAAAGCAAGGTTCCAATTGCAAGCTAGCATCACACCCCCCCCAACATCTAGCGACAAAAAAAGCCGGAAAACTCCGACTTTCTTATTTTTTTATTTAATTCCCAAAGCAATTCGCGCGTAGCGACTCATTTTTTCGACGGTCCAGGCTGGATACCAAACAAGTTTAACATCCACCTTCTTAACTTCCTCCACTGGTTTGAGGGCATCATAAATTTGTGAAGTTAACAAGTCAGCTAAGGGGCAGCCCATGGTCGTGAGGGTCATATCAATTTCTGTATGGCCAGATTCCCCATCAAAACGGATTTCATAAACCAAACCAAGATTAACAATATCAATTCCTAATTCCGGATCCATGACGTCTTCCAAGGCATGGAGGATCTTGGTTTTAATTGCTTCTGCTTCTGTATAAGACATAGTTACTCCCTAATCCTCAATGAAATCACGTAAAGGCTTCGAACGACTAGGTTGACGAAGTTTACGCAAGGCTTTTGCTTCAATCTGACGAATCCGTTCACGCGTCACATTGAAAACTTTACCAACATCTTCGAGCGTCCGCATTTTTCCATCATCTAAACCGAAACGAAGGCGAAGCACGTTTTCTTCGCGGTCAGTCAGTGTGTCTAAGACTTCATCCAATTGTTCACGAAGAACAACTCGAGTTGTATAATCAACTGGGTTCTCAATGACCTCATCCTCAATGAAATCTCCCAAGTGACTATCATCTTCTTCACCAATTGGGGTTTCAAGAGATACAGGTTCTTGAGCAATTTTCAAGATTTCACGGACCTTATCAGGGGTCATATCCATCCGTTCAGCAATTTGTTCTGGAGTTGGGTCCTGTCCCAATTCTTGAAGCAAGGTCCGTTGCTCCCGAACCAATTTGTTGATGGTTTCAACCATGTGGACTGGGATACGAATGGTCCGTGCTTGGTCAGCAATCGCCCGTGTGATAGCTTGACGGATCCACCAAGTCGCATACGTTGAGAATTTGAAACCTTTGGTATGGTCAAACTTATCAACGGCCTTCATCAAGCCCATATTTCCTTCCTGAATCAGATCCAGGAACTGCATGCCACGACCGACATAGCGTTTGGCAATAGAGACAACCAGACGTAGATTGGCTTCAGCCAAGCGTTGTTTTGCTTCTAGGTCTCCTTGCTCAACTAAGATAGCCAGTTCTTGTTCTTCTTCATTGGTCAGAAGAGGTACTACCCCGATTTCTTTCAAATACATACGGACAGGATCATTGACTTTGGCAGAATTACTTCCCAGCAATTCCTCATCTGACAAATCCTTCTCCTCTTCCTCAGCTGCCAATACGCGTTGACTTGGATTTCCATCTTTGTCAGTTACGGCGATACCCGCATCCTGAATACGTTGTAAAAGATTATCAATCCCGTCTGCATCTAAACTAAACGGAATAATTAGGGAGCTATTAATTTCCTCATCGGTTGCGGTTCCGGAAAGCTTATGATTCCGAATAAACTCTGCAATTTGAACATCTAATGTTGTTACTTCTTTTTGTTTTTTAGCCATTCCTTACTCCATTTTTCTTTTTTGGGCAATCAGTTCATTTAAATCCATAGCAGCTTGGTCATGTTGACCTATTTGCACAGATGCTTGAATATTTTTGGCAATTTCTTTATTTTTTTGTTTATGCTTTTCCCATTCTTGGGTTTGCATTAATTGTTCAATTTCCTCATCCCCAATTTGAGGAGGTAAATTCATTTCTAGAATTTGGTACCACAGGCGATTAATCTCTTCTGTTGCTTCCCCCAAATCTTGGCTGGTTAGTTGCCCTTTCTCTAACAATAGCTGATAGAGCTGTTCATGATTCTTTTCAACAAAGTGAAAATTTTCTAAAAAGCGAAATTCATTTAACAAGGAGCTATGGTGGATTAAGCGATGAAGCAGTTGCCTCTCGGTTTGGGCCAACCTGCTCTGAGGGAGACGGACCTGCACCTCTACAGGAGCGATACGAACCTGATTTGCGGATCCCGCTGCTACTTGCACACGAGCCTGGGCAACCATCTGCTCCACCTGCACTTGGTCAAAAGCAGAAGCCTCTTGGATCAGTTTCCTGATATAAACTTCCCTCAATAAATCCGAGGTTAAAGCTGCAATATAAGGAACCAATCGCTCTACATAGGCCAATTGAGCCTGAACTCCCTGAAGATTGGACGGACGGTAATAGTCCATCAGAAACTCAAGGGCATCCATACGCGTTTCCTCAAGACAGGTACGTAACTCTTCTGAAGAATGGGCTTGGAGAAATTCATCTGGATCCATACCTTGAGAAAAGCGTACAACTTCAACTGGAAAGCCTTTTAATTCCTGAATTGCTTTCTCAATAGCTGCCTGTCCAGCACTATCTCCATCGTAGGCCAGAATCACAGAAGGATTATAGGCCCGTAAGCGTTGGACATGTTCAGATGTCAGGGCTGTCCCCATGGTTGCGATGACATTTCGAACACCGGAACGGTAGGCAGCGATGACATCCATAAAGCCTTCCATCAGGTAAACTTCTTTGCTTTTTTTAATATGAGGGAGAGCCTGATCCAAGTGGTAGAATTCAAAACTCTTATTAAAAATCTTGGTCCGTCTGCTATTTTTGTACTTTGCCTGTTGATCAGATTGATTTCCAAAAATGCGGCCTGAAAAACCAATGACTTGTCCCTTAATATTGGTCAAGGGAAACATAATTCGGTCATAGAAGGAATCAACTAAGCGGTTCTGCTCAATATGAAAGAGACCAGAATCTAAGTAGCGGTCTTCCGGAAAATCAAACTTTTGAACCACCCGTTCATAAAGAAACCCTCCTCTAGCAGGCGCTAATCCAATTCCAAAATATTCAATATCCTTGCGGCTTAATCCCCGCGATTCCAAATAAGCTAGAGCTTCTTTCCCCATCGTAGATGTCAGTAAAATGGCTTGGTAAAAAGTCGCAGCTTCTTGGTGTAAGGCTATCAAGTCTCCTTCAACTGAAGGTTTCTTAGTTGGAACCTGTCTAGAGGGAGCAATGTCCATGGTTTCGCCATTAAACTGAGCTACTTTGGCCACTGCCTCCATAAAGGGAATTCCATCAATCTCTTCAATAAACCGATAGACATCTCCTGACTTGCCGCAACCAAAACAATGGTAAAATTGTTTTTCCTGGTTCACGTTAAAGGAAGGTGTTTTTTCTCCATGAAAAGGACAAAGTCCTAGATAATTACGACCAGCCTTGGTCAAAGGAAGGTAGTCTCCGATGACATCCACAATGTTCACACGACTCTTTAAATCTTGAATATCTTGCGTTGAAACCATGTCCCCTCCTTCCGCTTATTATTCCTTCATTTTATCCTAAATAACCACTTTTGTAAAACAAGCCGTTTCTAGTTTCCCCTAAAAAAAATCAAGCAAATCCATTGTCTTTTTAATCTTACTTAGCTATAATGTATTCGTATCAAATAAAAGAATGGAGATTCTTATGTTAAAAGAATTGAAAGATTTCCTCTTACGTGGAAATATTGTTGACCTTGCTGTGGCTGTGATTATCGGGGCTGCTTTCGGACAGATCATTACTTCTTTGGTAGAAGATGTCTTGACACCAATCTTCTTGAACCCTGCTTTGAAAGCTGCTCAAGTTGAGAAAATCGCTGAACTTACTTGGAACGGCGTTGCATATGGTAGCTTCCTAAGTGCTATCATTAACTTCTTGATTATCGGTACTGTTCTCTTCTTCGTTGTTAAAGCTGTTGAGAAAGCTCAATCTATCGGAGCTAAAGAAGAGGAATCTGAAGTTGCTGGTCCAACAGAAGTTGAATTGCTTCAAGATATCAAAGCGCTACTTGAGAAAAAATAATCATCATAGAGGGCTGAGACAGACGTCTCAGCCTTTTTCTACTCAGATTCTATAAAGCACAAAATCTAAATCTCCATGTTTGATTTCAGTGAATCTAGGAGATTTATCAGCATGTAAAGTAGGTTTTGAAATGTATTTTATACTCATTATATTTCAAAATCTGACTATGTTAATCCTCTTCGCGAACCCTCAGTTCTTTCCTCATCGGATTGCCTTTTCAGGTTTCGAGTATTAATTTTGGTGTAAGCGTCCTTTAGACCTCCAACTATGTTGAATAATCTCTTTTGAACGAATAGGTCTTCCTTCATGGATATCTAAAATAGTAGAAAAAAGCAATCCGACTGGACTGCTTTCACTATTAGAATTTCTTACGTTTACGAGCTGCTTCTGATTTACGTTTACGTTTTACAGAAGGTTTTTCATAGAATTCACGTTTACGTGTTTCTTGAAGAGTACCAGCTTTAGTAACCGCACGCTTGAATCGACGAAGTGCATCATCTAATGATTCATTCTTACGTACCACTGTTTTTGACATTCCATCTCACTCCCTTCAAGTTAAAATCTATTATATTATACAGGAGTCGGCTACTGCTGTCAAGCTTTTTTACTTAAAGAGTTCATCAATATCACGATTTTCTTCAATTAATTGTAAAAATCGCTCCTCCTCTTTGGTTAGCGTATAGTCTTGAAGTAAATCAGGCCGCCTTTCTTTTGTTTTTTTCAAACTTTGAAAAAGACGCCATTGCCGTATACGCTCATGGTGCCCACTCATTAAAACGTCTGGAACTGTCATCCCTCGGAAATCGTAAGGACGTGTGTACTGGGGATATTCCAGAAGACCTGAAGAAAAACTATCATCTGTATGACTACATTCCTTCCCTATAACTTGTGGAACCAGACGGACTGTCGCGTCAATAATCGTCATGGCCGCTAGTTCTCCCCCTGTTAAGACATAATCCCCCAAGGAGATTTCATCTGTCACTAACGGTTTAATCCGCTCATCATAACCTTCATAGTGACCACAAATAAAAATCAGTTGTTTTTCTTTGGATAACTCTTCCGCATAAGCTTGATCAAAAGAACGACCTGCAGGATCTAGAAGGATGACTCGTGCTCGTTCACGACCTTGGATACCTTCAATGGCATCATAAATTGGTTGGGCTCGAAGTAACATTCCTTGTCCTCCCCCATAAGGTTCGTCATCTACATGACGAGCTTTTTCTGCCGCTTCCCGAAAATTATGATAATTCATGTCTAGCAAGCCTTTTTCTCGTGCCTTACCGACTATAGAGTGCTCCAAAGGCGAAAACATTTCTGGAAAAAGGGTTAAAATATCAATTCTCATCGTCCAATCCTTCCGGAACTTCAACGACTATTTTTCCAGCTTCTAAATCCACTTCTAGGACTACTGGTGGAATGTAAGGTAATAGCAAATCATTCTTCCCTTTTCTTTTTACGACCCAAACATCATTGGCACCTGGCTGAAGGATTTCCTTGATGGTTCCAAGCAGTTGATTTCCTTCATAGACAGGGAGACCAATAATTTCATGGTAGTAGAAGGCACCTTCTTCCAAATCACTCAGGTCTTCTATCGCAATTTTCAACTTATAAGTCTTATACTTTTCAATATCATTAATATGATACATGCCTTTAAATTTGATAATATCAAACTGCTTAGCCTTACGGTGACTGTGAATCTCTACCATTTGGACGAACTGATCCTGAGGATCAAACAAGGCCAATTGGCTTCCCTTTTTAAACCGCTCTTCTGCAAAATCCGTAACAGATAGCACCCGCATCTCCCCTTGTAAACCTTGGGTATTGACAATGGTAGCTACGTTTAAATACTCCATCTTACTCTCCAATTAAAATAAAAAACTGGGAACAGGGCCCCAGTAGTCTTAGCTTCTTCAAAAGTTCGAACGACTCCAAGTAACAAGATCACTCTTGTTCATCAATCACAATCCGAACTTTTTTTGAATCGATTGGGACCGAATAAACAATCGTCCTTATCGCTGAAATCGTCCGCCCTTTCCGACCGATTACCCGACCAACATCCGACGGATGTAAATCCAAATGGTACTCCAGAAATTCAGGCGTATCCTCGATACGAATGGTTAAGTGGTCTGGATGTGAAATCAGTGGCTTCACAATCGCAATAATGAGATTTTCAATCGTGTCCATAAGCTAACCTTTATTATTTAGAGAGTTTTGACTCGTGGAATTTCTTCATGATTCCAGCTTTTGAAAAAATGTTACGCACTGTATCAGATGGTTGTGCTCCATCAGCCAACCATGCCAAAACGCGCTCTTCTTTAAGAGTCACTTGGTTTTCTTCAACAAGTGGGTTGTAAGTTCCAACTGTTTCGATGAAACGTCCATCACGTGGAGCACGTGAATCTGCAACATTGATACGGTAAAAAGGTTTCTTTTTAGAACCCATACGAGTCAAACGAATTTTAACTGCCATTTTATAAATTCTCTTTTCTAAACTTTTTCTTTGTGTTAAGGAAACTCAACAATAGCTATTCTAACACCTTCTCAAACAGCTGTCAAGTTTTTTTCTTGACAGCTTTTAATTTTTTATTGACAGCTTTTAATTTTTTAATCGAATCCTGTACGGGTGTAGAAATTACGTAGATTCAGGCTGCGAATTTCAGGACTTCCATAGAGTTTGTCTGGATCCTCCAGTAATAGAACCTGGTCAATGAGCTCAGGAATCAGTGGTTCTAGATACTGTTTCATTCCCGCTTCCAAAGGACTATTGCTACCGACTAAGATGGATTCCTTCCATAATTCCTGTCCCAACCAAGGGTTCTGATCGGAATACAGGAAGACAGTGCTTGGATGCACACTTTGTTGGGCTTCGTTCTCCATTTCATAGCTCGAATAATAGGCTACAGCAAACCCAATCCAACCTTCAATTTCCTTATAGGTAGGAAGAATGCCCTCTGAAACCCGCAACTGCCAAATAGCCTCTTCTGATTCATTCCATAATTTAGCAATGCGGAGATCCGATAGACCTGCTGCCTTTGCTTGTCGAAGCAAGTCTAAATCTCTTGATTTTTGAACCAGTTCTTTTTCCAACTCAACGACAGATTGTAAGGCCTCTAAAAAAAGAGGATCTATATGCGTCAAGCCTTGGATATAGGAAACCGAAAGGCCACGTCTAAGCCCCTCAAGAAGATACAGCAAGCGGTCTGACTGCTGTCGAACCAAATGATCAATTAAATCCTCTTCACTCAATCGCTCGAGTGGAAAATCCAGCCGTGCTTCTAAAACAGCCAATCCTTTGAGCAAGCTGGCTTCCAAATTTCGAGCATAGGCATAAAACTGTCCAGTTGATTGTCGTCGGAGTGCACCATCAGCTAAATGGTCTTGGCTAAAATCCAAGGGGAACCGAGCCACCAAATAGTCCATGACCTGTTCTCCAGCCTTCCAACCTGGCATACTTTGAACAGGATTCCCTTCCAAAATGTGTAGCATCAATTCTGCCATGGGTAAGCGTAAAATTTGGCTCATCATCAAAGCACTATCATTTAATCCCAATCCAACTTGTAGAAGAAAAGCCTGCTGCTTCTGTGGATTCCAAGCAAAGCGTAAAGAGATCAGCCCTTGTAAACGCAAGCCTCGGGCCAAACGAATCGAATAATTCCGTAAAAACTGAATATCTGAATCTGACAAGGTTTGAGCTGGAAATACAATGGTTGCATCATCCCTGTGCAGACCAACAGGTTCAATATGCTCCGCAGTCCCCAAGATAAAACTGGAATCATAAGAATCACGAACCAGTACTAACTCGACTTCTCTCAAACCTTTCATTGGACTCTCCAGATAATAGGGGAGGGGTAATACCAAATCCTGGAAATATTCGTAAGCAGTTTGAAGTTCTTCTATATTTCCAACCGTTATCGGTTCCTGGCCATGCATTTGTAAGGAATCCCGAAGCAAGACAGGAAAAGTCAATTCCTGCATCCGATCCTGTATATCTTCCCAGCCATAAACCAATTGACTATTGGTCATATTCAGTCCTAATTGTTTCAATTGAGACTGGAAGAGCTCTGCATGCAAAAGATATTCTAAGGAAGCAGCAGGATAACTATGCCATCTTGATCTCATCTGCATCCAAGCTTCTAGTCTTTGAACTTCAATTAGGAGATCGATAAGTTCACGATCCAAAAACAGCGGGAAAATAGTGTACTCAGGATTTTCCACCAATGCAGCCAAAAGGGATTCTAAATCCCTAAAAGCATGGTGAATCCAGTTTTTATTTTTTTGTAGGAGACGATTGAGGGTCCGCTCCTGATTCTGATTTAATTCACTAGGTGTCAAAACAAGTTTCATTCTGAACGACCTCCTTGATCCAGTAGTGTGAAGAATTCATCCAGCAAATAGATAAAATCATGAGGACCCGGAGAACCTTCTGGTGAAAACTGAACCGATAAGACTGGTCGTCGACGATGGCGATATCCGATCACATATTTTTGATCTAAGGTCACATGTGTCGCGAAGAGCTGCTTGGGAAAATTCTCTCTTTTAATAGGATACTGATGATGGTAGTCCGCAATCAACACTTGATTTGTAAGAGATTCATACAGAGCATGCCTGCCCGTAATTCCATGAGCCAATTCTTCAAGCTCTGCTTGGTTGGCTAATGAGAGGAGCAGGTGACCTAAACCAACAGCTAGAATCGGATATTGGTCCTGAAGGGTTCTCAATGTAGCCAATAATTCATTCGTAGCCAAATAACGGGGGTCACCTGGTCCACTGGAAAGAACAATCGCATCTGGTTGGTAGTTGTGAATTCTATCCAATGGGGTATCAAATGGTAGGACAATGATGTTACTATCACGTTTGGAAAACTCCCGAAGTAGGGCATGTTTAACCCCAAAATCTAAGAGAATAATGTTTTTCCCTACACCTGGTACGGGAAAGGGGGCCCGAGTTGAAGCTTGTCTAGCATCATCTTTGGGAAGAACAGTCGCAACCAGCTGGTCCAATAGATGATGCAGGCTATCACCTTCATCTGCAATGGTAGCTTTTAAAGGACCTTCCTTCTGCAAAATTCGAGCCAAAGCCCGGGTATCAATTCCCTGAATTCCGGTAATTCCCTTTCCTTTAAGATAGGCATCTAAATCTTGTTTTTGTTTCCAAAAAGAGCTCTTGTGTCGATAATCCGATACAATCACAGCCCGGCAGGAAGGTTGGAGGGATTCATCTAACTCCCGATAAAAGCCTGAATTACCCACTCGTGGATAAGTGAAAGCTAAAAGCTGACCACTATAGGTTTGATTCGAAATAATTTCCTGATGGCCACTTGTATGATTAGACAGAACAATTCTGCCGGTGACATCCTGTTCAGCCCCTAAAGGCTGCCCTTCAAAGACTTGACCATTTTCTAAAATCAATAATCTTTTCGTCATCACTTACCTCCTCCCATTTAATTCATTCGTAGTTTTTATTTAAAATTAGCAAAACGCATGGTCAACCAGCGAGCTAAATTTGGAAAAAAGCGATGTCCCCAATATGCTAAGCGCATGGTAAACGGCATATTTACCTCTCTTGGCATGGATCCAGTTTTTAAAACCAAATTCGCTAATTTCTGAGCCACCTGATCGACATCCATTGCAAAGCGATCTACATTTTGAATGTAGTCCTGCATCGTTGAACTATGATCAAAAAAGGGTGTCCGAACAGGTCCGGGATTCACAACCGTTACTGCGATTCCAGAAGACTCTAATTCCATCTCCAATGCTGCAGCATAGGTATTTATTGCACTCTTACTAGCAGCATAGACTGAAGACTGAGGAGTTGGTAATTTACCGGACATGGAGGCCACAATGAGAATCTTACCATTGCCCTGCTTTACCATCTGTTGACCAGCAGCTTGGGACAAGACTATCCCTGCTAGGGTATTCAGTTGAAACTGATTCACTACTTCTTCCAGATTTATGTCTAAAGCTGGTTTGAAATCTCCTGCGCCCGCAACCTGCAAAACCACATCTAAGCGCCCCAATCGATTCAATACCGCTTCAACCATTGCTGGGATCAATTCCAATTTGGTCAAATCTAAAGGATAAACCATAACATCCGCAGAACTGTGAGCACTTAATTCTTCAGCAAGCGTTTCTAATTTTTGCTGGTTCCTAGCAACTAAAACCAAGGAAAAATTGGATTGCTGGGCTAATTTTCTAGCAGTAGCCTCCCCAATTCCACTCGAAGCACCTGTAATCAAGACAACTGTTTTTGAAAGCTGGGACACCTTACTCACCTTCGCTCAACAAGACACAGTCTTGTCCATCTAGCTCTGTTAATTGAACAGAAATCTTTTCTTTGGAACTGGTTGGAATATTTTTGCCAACATAGTCCGGTCGAATCGGAAGTTCACGATGTCCGCGGTCCACTAAAACAGCTAATGAAACTTTGTTTGGCCGACCACGACTAATGAGGGCATCGATAGCCGCTCGAATGGTCCGCCCTGTGTACAGAACATCATCCACTAAAATAATATTCCGTTTATCAACATCAAATGGAATATGAGAGGTGTCTTCTCCTCCCTTTTGATCATCTCGAAAAGGATTGGTATCCAGTTCACCTAGAGGAATTTGAATCCCTTCCAACTGTTCCAAGCGTTCTTGAATCCGCTTAGCCAAATAAACGCCTCTGCGTTTGATGCCTACCAAGGCAACTTGGTCTAAATCCTTATTGCGTTCCATAATTTCATAGATGATTCGTGTGATCGCACGTTTTAGCGTCACATCATCGACCACTTCCTTGACCCGCATATCTCCATTCTCCTTTTTTTCTAAAACTAAAAACCTCCTTATTCAAGGAGGTTCTACAAAATAAACTGCACCCAGTTTCTTCCATTCGACTCTCCTTGCCTGCCTCACAGGACAGAATTAAAGGAAATTTTTCTTAAACTAGAGTAGCATCTTTTAATCCTTTTTGCAAGAAGTTAGCCAATCTTGCCGGATTTTTGCCAAATTTTATTTTTAAAAGCAAATAAGAGATAACCTACGAGGAGGTAGGCTACAAAAATAATCGCTGCATACTGAAGCACATAGGTCCAGCCATACTCCGTAACATCCAAAAAGAAATAAGCAAACGGACTATGATCAGCGCCAGGAATCGGCCATTTCAAGATCAAACCATTCAGTAAGGCAAAAGCTAGATAGAAAATTGGAAACGAGGTCCAAATCCAAGGATCCACCAAGCGATATTGGCGAGCTCGATCCCAAACCAAGGTATCCACAACAAATGCTAGGGGAACCAGATAGTGAACCAAGAGATTTTTAAGAGTATAGAAATCCTCTGGGTCAACCGATGGTGATAAAAGTACATGGTAAACCACAAAAGTGATTAAAATAGCCATGGTCACACCAGCTTTAACCCGGTAAAATTCTTGTGTCCGACTATTACGCCAAGTCCAAAGTGTATAATACAGAAAGACCCAAACTAGGATATTGGACAGAACTGTATAGTAAAGCAACATGCCCCAGCCATCTTCAAAGAGTTCCAGACTAATTCCAATTGATGAAAGAATTAATAAGAGCAATCGATAACCAAGGATGAATTTTGTTCGAGCAGCCATTAAACTTTTTTCACAAACTCAGATTTCAACTTCATAGCGCCAAAACCATCAATTTTACAGTCAATATTGTGGTCGCCCTCAACCAAGCGAATATTCTTAACCTTGGTTCCTTGTTTTAAATCTTTCGGAGCCCCTTTAACTTTTAAGTCTTTGATTAGCGTTACGGTATCACCATCAGCCAACTTCACTCCGTTAGCATCAAGAGCAACAATTCCTTCCTCTACTTCAGCGTTTGGATCCCATTCGTAAGCACATTCAGGACAGACCAACAGAATGCCATCTTCGTAGACATATTCGGAGTTACATTTTGGACAATTTGGTAGAGTGTTCATTCTCTTCCTCCATCTTTCATTTTTCTACTTAAAACATTATAGCAGTAGACACTTAATTGGTCAAAATTTTCTAAGTTGTTCGGTTTTCTATTCTTTCTACAATTAGAATTTTACTAAGCATGATATACTTATAGTGAAAGGAGTTCCTATGCCAATTCATCAATCCTTTAATCCACTTGCTGGAGAAAACACCTATTATCTAGAATCGGAAACTGCGCTTATTTTGGTAGACCCTGGAAATGACTTGGAAACCATTCACGCCAAATTAAAGGCCATCGACAAATCTCTCATCGCCATCTTTCTCACCCACACTCATTATGATCACATTTTTTCATTAGAGACAATTCGGGAGGCTTATGACCGACCACCAGTTTATGTTTCCCCTCTCGAAGCTGACTGGTTAATGGACCCTATCAAAAATTTGTCCGGTTTAGCCCGTCACCAAGACCTTCCAGATATTGTTTGCCGACCGGCTGAATGTTACTTCGAAACCGGACAGCTACTCGACTTGGAAGACTTTTCTTTTAAAATCCTAGCAACTCCTGGACATTCAGTTGGTGGAGTTTCCCTGGTATGGGAAGCGGAAAATGCTGTTTTGACTGGAGACTGTCTCTTTAAGGAGACCGTGGGACGTTGGGATCTCCCTACTGGGAATCAGCAGATCCTGCTGAGCTCCATTCGGGAGCGACTCTTTTCACTTCCCGACCACTACCAGGTCTTTCCAGGTCATGGGGATAATACTACCATCGGTCATGAAAAAAACTACAATCCTTTTTTCTAAATTATCCTAGTTTTCATTGTTTTTACTTTTAAATTTTGATATAGTAAGGGCAATTACATATGAAGGAGCCGGTCAATGTTTGATAGTAAAAAATTAAAAAAACGTCGCTTAGAATTGAACCTTCGCCAAGAAGATATCTATCAAATCCTGGCAATTCCTCGTTCTTTGTATGCCCAATGGGAATCGGGAGCACAAATCCCAACCTACCAACAAGTTTTACAGTTGTCAAAGATTTTATCAGTTGAAGATACCTATCTGATTGATCCCAAAGATATTTTTAACATCTATCTTAAACTCTCCAAGAAAAACAAAAAAAAGGTAGACGAATTCGCCTACCATCTCTATAAACAGCAATAACAGCCAGTCCGTTTGGGCTGGCTGTTATTGTATACTCTTTTATACTTATACTCAGTTAAGTTCAAAATCTGAAACCAACCATTGTCTTCGGACAATGGTTTTTAAATCTTCCCAATGTAAACCTCTAATGACTGTTTCTAATTGATCGATGACCGCTTCAAGTGAAGAAAATACCTTATTCTTAAAGCCTCGTTTCCGAATTTCTGCCCAAACCTGTTCAATTGGATTCATTTCTGGTGTATATGGCGGAATGAATTCAAAGCCTATATTGCTAGGGATAACTAATTCCTGAGATTTATGCCATACTGCATTATCCATAATTAATAAGATGTAGTCATCTGGATACTGTTCAGAAAGCTGCTTCAGGAATTCGTTCATCCAAGCTGAATTACAGCCACCAGCTATTATGAAGAAAGATTCCCCAGTAAAAGCATCGACAGCTCCATAACAATAACGATATTCTCGAATATGGTGGCTTCCTACTATAGGACGGTGTCCTTTGGGAGCCCAAGCTTTCCCAAGTTTACTAATACGCCCAAAACCAGCCTCATCTTGATACATCACACGAACTTTGTTGTAGCGTCTACTGTGTTTAAAGCGCTTTCTCAACTTCCGGAATTTAGATTTTATTTTTAGACGCCTTAATAGTTTGGGCGTCTGCCTTTTTTGGGTGTTCTGGACGGGGAGTTATTTTTCGCCATCCGTGACGTTTTAAAAGATCGTAGAAAGCTACTTTTGATGTGCTTTTGTTAATTTTCTTTTGATAGGCTTGGTGTAAATGAGTAGCAGTAACAATCTCTCCAGCCTGAGCTGATTCCAATTCGTTCTCTAGAAATTCAGCCTCCTCTTCAAAGGATAGATAGGCGTTACGTCGACCTCCACGGCCATCTTTTGTTAGAGCGGACAAGCCATCTGATTCATATTTAGTTACCAAACGCCAAACCGTATCATGAGATAGATTAAGTAGTTGTTTAATTTCTGAGTAGGTTTTATCCTGGCTTCTAAAATATACGGCTTGGATACGTTTATGAAAAGAAGCTAGTGATTTATCTTTTAGGGCTGTTTCTAATTCTTTAATGTGTTCTGGTGTAAAAATCATAATACTATTATATTTCAGATTTTGAAACTAATCAAGTATTATCCTCATTATACTCTTTTAGTTTATCTTTTATTACTGTGTTAGCTCGTCTTGCTGTACTTTAGTACTGCCTGCGACTCGCTGCCTTGTACTAAAATCAAACTAAAAGACTATAATACTCATTACATTTCAAAATCTGAATGTGTTAATCTTCTTCGCCGAACAATAGTTCAGCCTTCATCGGATTGATGGCAAGCGATGCTTGCTTCATTACCTATAAATTTTAATCCAATTCCTGGATTAAAATTCGTGTCAGATTTCGAACCGTTTCGAGTATAAATTTCAAATTCTGACGTTGTCAAGCCTCTTCGGTGAACTTTAGTTCTACCATCATCGGCTTTTCGAGTTATCTCTTTGAAATTTTTCGAGTATTCCGATTTTGAAGTTGGTTAAGTATTAACTAAAAGACTATATCTCCTAAAAAATTAACGAATCAATTCATAGATAGCCTCAGCATAAATGGCTGCGGCGCGGAAGAGATCTTCCACTTCAATAAATTCATTGGCTTGGTGCATGGTGTCGATATAGCCTGGGAACATAGCTCCATAGGCTACACCGCGCTTCAAGAGACGTCCAAAAGTTCCACCACCAATTACTTTTTCATGTCCTTTCAGACCTGTGTGTTTTTCATAAACTGCAAGCAGGGTCTGAACGAGTGGGTCTTCAGCAGGCACATAGTGAGGGGTGTGGCCATGCTGGGAAAGCGTCACCTCTACTCCAGATACCTCTGCCAATTTTACTTGGATCTTTTCTGGTGTCATTCCTTGTGGGTAACGGAAGTTTAGAGCAATTTGACTCTGGTCTGATTCTTTTTCAAACCGGAAAACGCCCGCATTCATGGAAAGAGCTCCCATACGATCATCCACGAAGTCCAAGCCAAGAGCACGCGCATCATGATCATCTTTCAGAATTCGACCTGCTAAATCTAGATAAGCTTGAGCAGCTCCTGTGAATGGATAGTCGGACAAGAAGGCTGCCAAATAGGTAGCTCCATTAATCCCCAGATGTGGTGAGGCACCGTGAGCAGATTTTCCAATTAGTTCCAATTCTAGGCCGGCCTCAAGCTCCCGAGTTTGCCCCTTCAAGCCGACTTCGTGTAAATAATTGTTGAATTCTTGAACCATAGACTCCGGTGCATCTTTAATCACCGCCTTGGCAGCTTCTGGCACCATGTTCTCACGGAGTCCCCCAGTAAAGGAAAGCAGTTGGAGCCCTTCTTCCTGTTGGCCATCATAATGGAGGTAGGCTGTGATATTTCCTTTTTCTCCATTAATAATGGGGAATTCAGCATCCGGAGAAAATCCAAAGTCTGGTTCTGGAAGTCCGACATGTTCAAAATAATAGTCCATGTCTGCCCATCCAGATTCCTCATCTGTCCCAACTACGAAACGCACTTTTTTAGAAGTTGGAAGCCCAAGCTCCTTAATAATTTTCAAACCATAATAACAAGCCATGGTAGGTCCCTTATCATCACTAGAACCACGTGCATAAAGACGACCATCTTTGATAACGGGTTTATAAGGATCCGTTTCCCAACCACTTCCAGCTGGAACGACGTCCATATGGGCAAAAATCCCAAGAACTTCTTCACCTTCACCATACTCAAAATGACCAGCATAGTTATCAACGTTTAAGGTTGGATAACCATCTCGTTCTGCTAAAGCAAGAAAATGCTTAAGTGCTGCCACTGGACCTGGTCCAAATGGATGCTCCGCATCCGCTAGATCATCTCTGCGCTCAGAGTTAATTTCCAAGAGACTAACCAAGTCCTTGAGTAAATCTTCTTTACGCAATTCAACTTCTTTTTGAAAATCTACTGTAACCATATACTTCTCCTTTGCTTTCTATTCTACCACTTCTTTCAAAACTATGGGGATTCTTCCAGAATGAATGATGGGCTTTTGAAAGTTTAGCCTTCTTTTCCCTCTTCCTTATCCGCTAATCTCTCCTTAACGCGTTGGGCAACTGCTTGAGGGATTCCAAGAGACTGAATTTCCTCCAGACTAGCTGCCTGAATTTTGGGAATACTTTTAAAATGTTTCAAAAGAGCTTGCTTCCGTTTTGGCCCCAGACCTTCTATACCATCCAGTCTAGATGAGAAAGAATTTTTACTCCGAACTTGGCGATGAAAGGTGATGGCAAAACGATGAACCTCATCCTGAATGCGGTGTAAGAGGAAAAATTCTTGCGACTGCCGTCCAAGCTCCACAACTTCTAACGGGTCCCCAAAAAGTAGTTCATGAGTTTGATGGCGGTCATTTTTCTTTAATCCCGCAATAGGGATAGAGAGGCCCAACTCACCGTGGACCACTTCTTTTGCCACGGATACCTGACCTTGCCCTCCATCCATGATGATCAAATCCGGTTGTGGAAGGTTTTCACGAATCACCCGACTATACCGTCTCCTGAGCACTTCTCGCATACTAGCATAATCGTCCGGGCCTTCAACCGTTTTAATCTTGTATTTACGGTAATCCTTTTTACTGGCCACTCCATTGACAAAAACCACCATGGCAGAGACCGGACTTGTCCCCATAATATTGGAGTTATCAAAGGCTTCAATGCGGTAAGGGGTTGAAATCCCCAATTCGCGCCCCAGATTTTCGACAGCCCCTTGGGTTTTCTCAAAATTCTTTTCCAGTAGATCAAATTTTTGCTGGAGCGAGACTCGCGCATTTTTGCTTGCGAGACTGACCAGCTGTTTCTTTTCTCCCCTTTGAGGTTGTCGAATTTTGGTATCGACCAAGGCTTGAGCGGATTCAAAATCCACATCCATGGGCAGCAGGATTTCATTCGGAATCAGATGATTCGCCTCCTGATAAAACTGTCCTAAATACGTCAAGAAATCCTCTTCAGCATCATTGTAATAAGGAAAAAGGCTGACATCCCTTTCCATAAGCTTGCCTTGGCGAACAAAAAAGACTTGTACACACATCCAGCCTTGGTGAACAGCATAACCAAAGACATCCCTATTTTGCAAATCTTTGGCCATCACCCGTTGTTTAGTCCGCAAGGTAGCAATCGCTTGTAAGAGATCTCGATACTCAGCAGCCCGCTCAAATTCCAAATCTTGAGCTGCAAGCTCCATTTTGTCTTTTAGCTCATTCAAAATTTTATCATCCTGCCCCTTTAAAAAGTCTGACACTTCTTGGGCCATGTCCATAAAATGCTGATGGTCATAACCTGTTACAGTATGGGCATCACACTGGTGGAGATGGTAATAAAAGCAAACCTTATCAGCTGGATTACTACATTTTTTAAAGGGAAAAATGCGATCCAGGAGTTTCTTTATTTCATTAGCCGCTCCCACATCTGGATAGGGCCCAAAATACATGGCTCCATCTTTTTTAACCTGCCGAGTGGTAATCAGGCGAGGATAATAGTCATTTGTAATTTTTATAAACGGATAGGACTTATCATCCTTGAGCATGATATTGTACTTAGGACGATTTTCTTTGATCAGATTGATTTCAAGAAGGAGGGCTTCGATATTGGATTCCGTAACAATAAATTCAAAATCAGCAATTTCAGAAATGAGGGCCTCCGTCTTCGTGTCATGACTCCCTCGAAAATAAGAACGAACACGATTTCGTAAATTCTTGGCCTTACCGACATAGATAATGGTTCCCTGTTGATTCTTATGAAGGTAACAACCAGGACTTGTCGGTACCAGCGCCAATTTATTCTCAATTAATTCTGTACTCATACTAAAATTGTACCATTGCTCTTGCTTTTTGCAAACGAAAAAGCTAGGAATCATCACCTTCCTAGCTTTCGTCTTATACTCCTCAAAAGTCAAACACTACCTTATCAGGTTCGTTTTGATTTTCAGTGAAGATTATAATTCAACAATTTCACCTGTTTCCAAGTAAACAACCCACTCACAAACGTTTTTAGCATAGTCACCAATTCGTTCAAGGTAGCTAATCACTTGGAAATAATCCCGACCTGCCACAATGGCTTCTGGATTGTGTTTGATTTCTTCTGTTGCCAATTCTTGGATTTTTTTGAAATAATCATTTACTTCTTCATCCATCGCCGCAACCTTATAAGCGGAGTCAACATCTCCTTTGAGATAAAGGTCTAAAGTCGCTTCTACAAATTCCTTGACTTTTTTCCCCATTTTGTTGATTTCTTGCTCAACAGCGTCAATCCGAACTTCGCCTTTTACACGAATCGTTGCTTGAGCGATGGATACCGCGTGATCTCCCATACGCTCAATATCACTGGATGCTTTTAGAATCGTAATAACTGTCCGCAAATCTTGTGAAACAGGTTGTTGGAGAGCGATAATCTCCAGTGATTTTTCTTCTAACTTAATTTCATACTTATTGACGTCTGCGTCATCTTCAATGACGGCACGAGCCAATTCACGGTCGTGAGTGACGAAGGCACGAACAGTCCGGTTAATCTGAGATAGAACTTCGGTTCCCATCGCATAAAACTGATTGTGTAGTTTTTCTAATTCATTTTCAAATTGTGTACGTAACATATGAACTCCTATCCAAATTTACCTGTAATGTAATCTTCCGTCTCCTTGTGTTGCGGGTTGAGGAACATGTCTTTGGTTGAACTATATTCCAGACAATTTCCATCAAGGAAGAAGGCAGTTCGATCAGAAATCCGAGATGCCTGTTGCATAGACCGAGTAACTAAAAGCAAAGTATACTGATCCTTCAAACCAAAGAGAGTCTCTTCAATTTTTCCGGAAGAAATTGGATCCAGGGCAGATGTAGGTTCATCCAACAAAATAATTTTTGGACTGGTTGCCAAGACCCGAGCCACACAGACCCGCTGTTGTTGTCCACCAGATAAACCAAGCGCAGAATCATGCAAACGATCTTTGACCTCGTCCCAGATAGAAGCCCCTTTCAGAGAAGATTCCACAGCTTCATCCAAGACTTCTTTGTCCTTAATCCCTTTAATCCGAAGACCATAAACGACATTCTCATAAATGGTCATCGGGAAGGGATTCGGTTGTTGGAAGACCATTCCGATTTCCTTACGCAACTCTACCGTATCCCGCCGAGGACTGTAGACCTCATGTCCATCATAAACGATAGAACCTGTCAAACTGGCTTCAGGATTTAGGTCATTCATCCGGTTGATAGACCGTAAAAGAGTCGATTTTCCAGATCCCGATGGTCCAATGAGAGCAGTAATTTCATTAGGGTAAAAGTCTAATGAAACACTGTTGAGGGCTTTCTTTTTACCATAGTAAACGGATAAGTCTTTCACACTTAAAATAGGTTCTGTCATGACTTCCTCCTAACCAAAACGTCCTGATACATAATCACTTGTAGATTGTAGCTGGGCATTTTGGAAGATTTTCCCAGTCTCATCGTACTCGATTAAATCGCCCAAATAGAAGAAGGCGGTAAAATCACTAGCCCGAGCAGCTTGTTGCATATTGTGGGTAACAATGATAATAGTGTAGTTCTTCTTCAACTCCAACATCGTCTCTTCCAGCTGCATGGTCGCAATTGGATCCAAGGCAGATGCTGGCTCATCCATCAAAAGAATATCCGGCTTAACGGAGATAGCTCGAGCAATACAAAGCCGTTGTTGTTGTCCACCAGACAAGGTGAAGGCAGATTTATGAAGATCGTCCTTCACTTGATCCCACAAAGCTGCTTGTCTGAGTGAAGTCTCTACAATTTCATCTAAAACTCTCTTGTCTTTTACCCCTGCCCGCTCGTGGGCAAAGGTAATGTTTCGATAAATTGATTTGGCAAATGGATTAGGCCGTTGAAAAACCATCCCGATATGCTTGCGCATTTCATAAACATTGATATCTGGTCGATTGACGTCGACTCCCTCATAGAGAATTTCCCCAGTCACCCGAGCAATATCAATAGTATCGTTCATCCGATTCAAACTTCGCAAGTAGGTTGATTTTCCTGAGCCAGACGGTCCAATGAGAGCCGTGATTTTGTTTTTCTCAAACTGCATATCAATGCCCTTGATGGACTCATTTTGCCCATAATAGACATGAAGGTCCTTGGTCTCTAGGGCAACTTTTTCTTCTGGGAAGCGAATAATGTGTTTTTCATCCCAATTATACGTTGTCATTTTTCCTTAAACCTCCTTAGGAAGCGGATGTCATCTTCTGATGAAGTTTTTTACCGAGGTAACGCGCACCAAGGTTGAAAATCAAGATAAAGATTAAAAGGACGGCAGCACTACCAGCAGAAACTTGCATGGCATCAGGAATAGTTCCCTCGCTGTTTACCTTCCAGATGTGAACGGCCAAGGTTTCTGCTTGACGGAAAATGGAAATCGGGCTGGTAACATCTAAGATGTTCCAATTTGACCAATCAAGCGCTGGAGCTGATTGCCCGGCAGTATAAATTAGAGCTGCCGCTTCACCAAAGATACGACCTGAAGCCAAGACAATACCCGTAACAATACCTGGGAGAGCTTCTGGAATAACCACGTGAACCACCGTTTCCCATCGGGATAAACCAAGAGCCAAACCTGCTTCCCGTTGGGTGTGGTGAACCGTCCGAAGACTGTCTTCTACGTTTCGTGTCATCATAGGCAAGTTGAAAACTGTCAAGGCCAGAGCACCAGAAATGATGGAAAATCCGTATTGGAATTGGATAACGAATATCAAATAACCAAAGAGACCTACAACCACAGATGGTAGGGAGGAAAGGATCTCAATACAGGTCCGAATAAAGTTGGTGACAGGTCCCTTCTTAGCATACTCTGACAAGTAAATACCTGCTCCCGTAGATAGTGGAAGAGAAATGAGCAGAGTAATGACTAACAAGAAAAACGAGTTAAAAAGTTGGATCCCAATCCCACCACCCGCTTCATAAGAAGACGAGCGACCAGTTAGGAAGTGCCAATTAACGTGTGGTAAGCCCCGAACTAAAATAAATAGAAGAAGGGAGGTGAGAATGGCAACGATTATTCCTGCAATGGTATAGAGAATAGCTGTCGCCAATTTATTCATTTTCTTAGCGTTCATAGTTTCTCTTTCCTTCCCTAGTAATTAATTTGATGACCGAGTTAAAGGCTAAACTCATCATGAGGAGCACCAAAGCCAAGGACCAAAGAACATTATTTTGAACTGTACCCATAATGGTATTTCCGATTCCCATGGTCAAGACCGAAGTCAAGGTTGAAGCCGGTGTTGTGAGTGAGGTGGGCATGACAGCAGAGTTTCCGACAACCATCTGAATCGCCAAAGCCTCACCAAAGGCCCGCGCCATTCCAAAGACAACCGCTGTAAAAATCCCTGGACGAGCTGCATTCAAAACCACCCGCCAGATTGTTTGCCAACGAGTCGCCCCCATCGCCAAGCTAGCCTCTTTATAGTGGCGTGGAACAGCCTTCAAACTATCGACAGTCATGAAGGTCACAGTTGGCAGAATCATAACGAATAGGACAAAGACCCCAGATAAAATCCCGAATCCTGTACCACCAGCAATGCTTCGAACAAATGGTACAACCACCTGCAAACCAATGAAACCATACACAACAGATGGGATTCCGACCAACAATTCAATTGCTGGCTGAAGGATTTTAGCTCCGTACTTTGGAGAAATCTCCGTCATAAAGATGGCTGCTCCGATTGCAAACGGAGTTGCAAGCAAAGCGGATAAAATCGTTACAATAAAGGAACCCGTAATCATTGGAAGAGCTCCCATGTAAGGCTGACCATTGGCATCCTTGACACTTGGCTGCCATTCAGTCCCCGTTAAGAAGGAAATGGGATTAATTCCATCCACAAAGAAGGTTGACAACCCTTTCTGAGCAACAAAAATCAAAATCATAGCCACTACCAAGACGATTAGAGATAGACACATAAAGGTAATGGTCTTCCCAAATTTTTCTAACTTGGAATTCTTGGAAGGGGATAGTAGTTTCTTTTCTAATTCAGATGATTTCACTTCTCTTCTCCCTTGCTATTTTGGCTAGTCGACTTGGCAGTGACATTACCGTCAGCATCTTTCTCGACTTCCATATCATCAATTGGGATGTAACCCATGCTCTTGACGATACCTTCTTGAACTTCTTCTGACACCATATAGTCCAAAAATTCCTGAGTCAATTCATCCTTGTCTTTCTTGGTATACATGTGTTCATAGGACCAGATTGGCCACTTATTGGTAGCAACATTCTCCGCAGTTGCTGCAGCTCCGTCCAGTTTTAATTGTTTCACGGAGTCATCCACATAAGAAAAGGCAAGATACGAAATCGCTCCTGGTGTTTGGGAAACAATGGATTTCACCATCCCATTGGAATCTTGTTCCTGACTCTTCTTAGCAGTGATACCATCCATAACCACCTTATCAAAGGTAGAACGAGAACCAGAACCAACCGCTCGGTTGATAATCGTCACTTCCAAGTCTGGACCACCAACTTCTTTCCAGTTTTTAATCTTACCGGCAAAGACGTCTCGTAACTGATCCAGTGTTAGATTGTCAAGGCTGACTTCCTTGTTGGCAATGACAGCCAAACCCGCAACCGCAACTTGGTGATCGGTTAACTTATCCGCCTCAATTCCGTCCTTCTCTTCTGCAAACACGTCGCTGTTCCCAATTTGAACAGCACCAGATTGCACCTGAGAAAGACCTGTACCAGACCCACCACCTTGAACATTGATGGTTTTTCCTAAATGTTGGGCGGAAAATTCATCGGATGCAGCTTCAACCAAGGGTTGCAAGGCTGTAGAGCCCACAGCTGTAATGGATTCGCCCTTATCAATCCATGCTGCACAGGCTGATAGGGACAGAGCTGTCATCCCTAAAATAGAGATGCTCAGTAGTTTTTTACCAAAGCTCATAGTTTTTTCCTTTAATTAAATTTGGGGGTGGCTTTCCAACCTTTTGGTTCCCCTTTCTCACTATACCATAAAGCGCGAAAGGTTCCATTAAAATTGCCCAAAAAACCACCAAATAAAACATATTTTTTCGATTAACGAATTTCAGCTCCAAGTTCTGACTCCAAGGCCTTTTGAATCTTATCCATATAGCGCACAACTTCCTCATCTTCCAAGGTAGCTTCTGGATTTTGGAAGGTTAAACTATAGGCCATGGATTTCTGATCCTCACTCAATGGAAGTCCTTGATAGACATCAAAGAGATGAATTCCTTTCAATCGTTTCAAGTTTAAAGATGAAAGGACATCGAGAATCGCTTGATGCTGAATATCTTCACGAACCAAAAGGGCAATATCCCGAGTTACGGAAGGGAATTTACTGATATCCTGGAAGACAGCTTGTTCAGGCAATAATCCTTCAATCAACGACAAATTAACTTCTGCAACATAGACTTCTGATAAATCGTAGTCCTTGGCTAGAGCAGGATGGACTTGACCAAGGAAACCAATGGTCTGATCCCCGACCACAAGCAGGGCAGTCCGTCCAGGATGACTACCTGGAAGATCACCAATAGCCTGATAGGTGACCTCTAAGCCCAAACGATCAAAGAGCACTTCTAACATACCCTTAACCGTAAAGAAATCAACTGCCTGGGCCTCTGTTTGAAAATCTTTTTCTGTAAACGAACCAGTTAAAGCCAAGGCTAAGACAGTATCTTCCCGTGGCAGTTGCTTTTCTTCAACATGTTTGAAAATCTTACCAATCTCATAAAGCGCTAGGTTTGACTGACGACGCGCCTGATTATAGTGAAGCGTTTCTAACAGACTGGAAACCATGCTTTGACGAAGAACACTGCGCTCGACACTCATGGGCCACATCAATTCAATCAGTGAAGATTGATTTTTCCTAAATAATTGGGCTTTTTCTGGTGTCGTTAAGGTATAGGTGATGACTTCTGTTAAACCAACACCTTCCATGGTATCTTGAACCTTGCGGCGCAGAGCTTGCATTTTGGTCAATTCACCTGCAGTTCCTTGACCTCCAGGGAGGGATGACGGAAGCCGGTCATAGCCATAGATTCGAGCAATTTCTTCATTCAAATCGGCAGGAATGGTAATATCCCAGCGACGTTTTGGCACCGAAACTTGAAAGGCTGTCGCATCTCCACTCAGACCAAAATCTAAGCGACGGAAAATATCCTCAATCGCTGCGAAATCCAAATCTGTTCCCAGGACACGATTAACAGAGACTAGATCAGTCGCAACCGTTACCGGCTCAGCATCAACCTGCCCAGCTTCCACACGTCCTGCTAAGACTTCAGCTCCAGCAAGTTCGACCAAGAGACTGGCTGCATAATCCAAAGCCTCCGAAACCGTCTCAACGTTAATCCCTTTTTCAAAACGGGCAGATGCCTCACTACGTAAGTTCAAACGTCCACTTGTCTTACGGATAGAAGTTCCATCAAAAACAGCGGCTTCCAACACAACTCGAGTAGATTGATCACGAATCTCTGTAGCTTCTCCCCCCATAACGCCTGCTAGAGCAACAGGTTCGTCCGCAACTGTGATCACCAAATCAGTCGCTTCTAGGTTGCGATCCACACCATCCAAGGTACGGAATTTTTCTCCTGCACGAGCCTCACGCACCACAATTTTAGAATCCTTGAAGGTATCCAAGTCAAAAGCGTGAAGCGGTTGACCATATTCTAACAAGACCAAGTTTGTCACGTCGACAACGTTATTAATCGGTCTGATGCCAGCGTTCATTAAGCGGTTTTGCAACCATTGAGGACTAGGTCCCACTTGAACCTTCTCCAACACACGCGCTTGGTAAGTTGACGCTTTATCGGATTCAATCGCTACTTCTAACAATTCAGAGGCAGATTTAGAATTTTCTTCTAAGACAACCGGCTTTAAGGTCAAGTTGCTATCGTAAATAGCCGCAACTTCATAGGCTACTCCTCGCATGGAAAGTGCATCTGCTCGATTCGGGGTAATGGACAATTCAATGATGTGATCATCCATATCCAAATATGGGAAGACTGAATCCCCAGGCACAGCATCCTCCGGAAGGACCTGAATCCCATCCGTATATTCCTTCGGAATAATGGACTCTGATAAGCCTAGCTCTTCAAGGGAACAAATCATCCCCAAGGATTCCATCCCACGGATTTTACCTTTTTTAATTTTATAGTTGTCAGCGATGCGAGCTCCTGGTAAGGCTACAATAACCTTTTGACCAGCAGCTATATTCGGTGCACCACAAACAATTTGACGCGGTGCTTCATCGCCCGTGTCCACTTGACAGAGATGTAGATGCGTATCTGGTACAGCCTCTTCCGTTAGAACTTGACCGACAACAATTTTGGACAAGCCATCTGCTGGCGAAGCAACTCCCTCAACCTCGATACCTGTCGTAGACATTTTTTCGGCTAGCTCAGCCACCGGAGCATCAAACTCAACTAATTCTTTTAACCACTTATAACTTACTAACACTTCATACTCCTTACTTGAACTGCTCTGAGAAGCGCTGGTCGCCTAGATAGAAACCACGAATATCATTGATTCCGTATCGCAACATAGCGATACGCTCTTGTCCCAAACCAAAGGCAAAACCAGAATAGCGACTAGGGTCAATGCCACTCATTTCAAGGACGCGCGGATGCACCATACCAGCTCCAAGAATTTCAATCCAACCGGTTTGTTTGCAGACATTGCAGCCTTGTCCACCACACTTGAAGCAAGATACATCCACTTCTACTGATGGTTCAGTGAATGGGAAATAGGAAGGGCGTAGGCGGATTTTTCGATCCTGTCCAAACATTTTTTGTAGGATTAATTCCAAGGTTCCCTTCAAGTCAGCCATGGAAATCTCCTCACCAACAACCAGACCTTCGATCTGATGGAACTGGTGACTGTGGGTAGCATCATCCGTATCCCGACGGTACACACGTCCAGGAGAAATCATCTTTAACGGACCTTGACTAAAATCATGGGTTTCCATGGTTCGTGCTTGAACAGGACTAGTATGAGTTCGCAGTAAAACTTCCTCTGTAACGTAGAAAGTATCTTGCATATCTCGTGCAGGGTGATCCTTAGGAAGGTTCATTCGTTCAAAATTGTAATGGTCAGATTCTACCTCGAAGCCATCTACAATTTGGTAACCCATTCCTAGGAAGATATCTTCAATTTCTTGGCTGACTTGTGTCAAGACATGGCGGTGTCCTCGCTTGACCTGACGTCCTGGTAGGGTAACATCAATCCGTTCAGCTTCTAACTGCTTCGCGATACGATCCGCTTCTAAATCTTTTGCTGCTTGATCAAAAGCCTGATTCAAGACATCCCGCGCTTCGTTGACATGCTTTCCTATTACGGGGCGCATCTCAGCTGACAGGTCTTTCATTCCTTTCAAGATCTCTGTTAATGAACCTTTTTTCCCCAATACAGAGACCCGCAGTTGTGTCAAATCCTCGTCCAAATCGGTATTGATACTTTCAAGACTAGACAGAGTTTCTGAAACTAGCTTGGACAATTTTTCTTCAATTGCTTCCATTTTTCCTCCATAAAAAAAGCGCGTGCAAGCTCTCAAAATCGGAGCGTTGACACGCGGTACCATCCGTCTTTTATCCCCAAGGGGACCTCGTTTGCGTTGTTCACAAGTGGGTGAATTCACCAAACTTCCCCCGAGCAGACTCTCAGTCACGATCTGCCTCCCTGTTCAGCTTCCATTTAGCTACTAGTCCCACGAACAAGTATTCAATTTTAAACTAAGTCTATCAAAATTCGTCGCCTTTGACAAGACAGTCAGAGAAAGATTCTCAAATTTTAAAGACCATTTCTACTGGTCGAGAAAGACCTGACCTGTCCGGTAATCCAAACGAATCCCCTCTTGTACATTAGGAATAAAGACATTAAATTCCAGGCTTCCATCACTAGACTTTGCTTCTAGATGTGAGCCAGACGGAACCAAGTCCCACTGACTATTGTATATCACTTCTACGCGATAGCGGACGCGTTTGTTCTGATCCAGGGCTTTTCGAACTTGGGTTTCATAGTAGTTCTGACCACGTCCGTCATCAGAACTAGATTGATTGGCCCAGGCTGTTTGGACAGCAATGTTTGCTGGATTACTGGTAGACGCATCGAATCCTTTTAGACCTCCTACCAGTGCGTAGCCCAATAAATGCCCCCGATCCACGGCATGGTTGTATTCTCCATTCAAGCGTAGTTGGTGCCAGCCAGCAGGAGTCCAAGAAGTCGAACCGTTTCCAGTTTCTTCGCGACTCTTGTATTGTCGCGTAGACTTGGCTAAGAGAGAGTTAGCAAGTGTTGGCACGACTTGGCCATCAACTTCTTTCGTCTGATTGGTAGCATAGGGTTGACTGGCCACGTCTGCATTCAAATCGGTCTGATTATTATTCACTTCAAAAGATCCCGCCCCCGTCCAGGTCATGTCTCCCTTAATTTGCGCACGCACAGAATCTGTTAATACAGATTCTGCTAACTCTTGGTTAGGAGCTTGACTATTATTGACGCGAGTCTCTTGATTGGAAGGCGCTTGTCCTGTGGATTGATCTGTGACATAATAACTAGCCACCGCTAAGACCAAACTAACCAGTAGTCCTAGAGTGCTGACCGCCTGCTTTTGCTTCTTTTTAGCCATCTTTCATCCTTACTTAAATTTCCTCAATAGTTCCGACCATGTGGCTGGGGATAAAATTTCGAGGGGGTTCTTCCCTTCTCCCAAGACAGAGTAACCAAAAACTAATCCAACTGCAAATACAAGAAGAGTTAGAAGGAGAAAACCAAGAATCATCAACCATTGTTTACGGAAACGACTCCAATTACTCTCCATGAACTCCTCCAATCCGTTCGACCTGGGCACCTAGCGAAGCCAACTTACGATCAAACTGGTAATAACCACGATCTAAATGACTTAGTTTTCCAACACGGGTCTCACCTTCTGCCACCAAACCTGCTAGGATAAGAGCAGCACTAGCCCGTAAGTCTGTCGACATCACTTCTGCACCTTGCAGTTTTTGACCTCCAGTAATCAAGGCTGTATCACGAAGGATATCTGAATGCAGATTCATCCGACGCATTTCTTCTAGGTGTTGGAAACGATTTTCAAAGACCGTTTCAATCATGGTGGACTCCCCCTTTGCAACCGCCATAAGGGCTGTAAATTGGGCCTGCATATCCGTTGGAAAACCTGGGTGTGGTTGGGTTTTTACAGTCACTGGTCTTAAGCTTTCGATAGAAGAACGGATGCGAATGCCCCCTTCCTCCTCTGTAACTTCAACCCCCATCTCTTGCATTTTAGCCAGTAAAGGACGATTGTGTTCCCAAATAGCATCTTCAATCAAGACGTCACCACCAGTCATTGCTGCAGCCACCATAAAGGTTCCCGCTTCAATTCGGTCTTGGACTACAGCATGATCCACACCGTGTAAGGCCTCCACACCGTGAATGACCAAGGTCTCAGTACCAGCACCGCGAACATCTGCCCCCATTGCATTTAGGAGCAACGCTAGGTCCACAATCTCAGGCTCTCGAGCCGCATTTTCAATTGTAGTCACCCCTTTGGCCAAGGTAGCAGCCATCATAATATTTTGTGTCGCACCTACACTTGGAAAGTCCAGATAGATGTTGGCACCTTTAAGTCTGCTTGCTGTAGCCTCAATATATCCAGCCTCCTGATGGATTTGGGCTCCCATCGCTTCAAGTCCCTTCAAATGCAAGTCGATCGGCCGACTACCAATGGTACAACCACCAGGCATAGATACCTTAGCAAAACCATTACGCGCCAAAATTGGCCCCAAAACAACAATGGAAGCCCGCATCTGGCTCACATATTCGTAGGGAGCCTCACTTAAAATTGTCCCCTCCGCATCCACAGTCACTTGATTGTGTTCCTGATCAAAGTCCACATCAATATCCAGACCTGAAATGACTTGATTCATAGTGAAGACGTCTGATAAGATTGGCACATTGGTTAGCTTTGTTTTTCCTTCTGACGCTAGAATTGTTGCAGCCAGTAGTGGTAAAACCGCATTCTTGGCTCCCTCAATCTTTACCGTTCCGGTTAAACGATTATTTCCACCTTTTATAACAATTTGATCCATTATTTCTACTCCAAAAAATCATTTTGACTTTATTCTATCACATTCTAGATGCAGATGCTAAAAGTCTACTCGACTAAAGAACGGAGAGTTTGACTAAATTGTATGAGGCTGAGAAAAAAGGTTGATACTAAAAATCCGAGGGAAATACTAAAAATAAGATGAAGCAACTGGGCTTGGCGTGTATTTTCTGGCGTAATTCTCAAAAATTTATCCCATGCCACTACATTTCCAAGTAAACGATGGACCTCATAAATAAAAAGCAAATGACTGCATACAGCTAAAATTTGAATATTCATGACTCCATTGTAACATAGTCTGGACAAGAAAAAACAAGGACTCAAAAGATCCTTGTTTCTCTGTTATCCTCTTTTAGTTTATCTTTTATTACTGTGTTAGCTTGTCTTGCCATACTTATTTGAAACTTTCTTCGAAAGTTGTATCGGCGAGCTCAAAAACTCCCCCAGAGATTTTGAGCTGTCTACGACTCGCTGCCTTGTACTAACAGTAAACTAAAAGACTCTATTATTTATTTCCCACATTGATTCGGTTAATGGCCCGTTGCAAAGCAATTCGTGCCCGCTGTTCTTGGTCAATAGAATGTTCAGACAGCGCTTGTTCCAAAGCAGCTTCTGCCCGCTTTTTAGCTCTTTCTGCTCGACTGACATCGATATCCCGTTCACGTTCTGCAGAATCTGCAATAATCGTAATCGTATCGTCAGCTACTTCAATGACTCCTCCATTAACCGCTACCCAGTCAACATGGTCTTCATCATCAACTCGGCGAACCTTTAGTTCATCCACCGCCAAAACGGCTAATAGATTGGTATGACCTGGAAGAATTCCAAGCTCCCCTTCGGTGGTTCGAGCCATGACAAATTGAGCATGGTGCTGATAGATCATTCCATGAGGAGTTACAATTTGTACAGTCATCTGGCTCATAAGTCACCTCTAAAAGTTCATTTTTTCTGCCTTAGCAATCACATCTTCAATGGAACCAACACCGCGGAAGGCATCTTCTGGAAGGTGATCGTATTTTCCATTTAGGATATCTTTAAAGCCACGAACAGTTTCTGCAACTGGCACATACGATCCTGGTTGACCTGTAAATTGTTCCGCAACGTTAAAGTTTTGAGAAAGGAAGAACTGAATGCGACGTGCCCGCGCAACCAGAGTCTTCTCTTCATCGGATAACTCATCCATACCAAGAATGGCAATGATATCTTGCAACTCGTTATAGCGTTGAAGTACACGTTTCACTTCAGAAGCTACTTCGTAGTGTTCTTGCCCGACAATTTCTGGTGCCAAGGCTCGTGAACTGGATGCCAACGGATCTACCGCTGGGTAAATTCCCAATTGCACCAATTTACGCTCCAAGTTAGTGGTGGAGTCCAAGTGGGCGAAGGCCGTTGCAGGGGCTGGATCGGTGTAGTCATCGGCTGGAACATAGATCGCTTGAATAGATGTTACAGAACCTTTTTGTGTTGACGTAATCCGTTCTTGCAATTGTCCCATCTCAGTCGCCAAGGTTGGTTGGTAACCTACAGCAGACGGCATCCGTCCTAGAAGGGCAGAAACCTCTGAACCGGCTTGGGTGAAGCGGAAGATATTATCAATGAAGAGCAATACGTCTTGCCCCTCTACATCCCGGAAGTATTCTGCAATTGTCAAACCTGTTAGGGCAACGCGCATCCGTGCTCCAGGTGGCTCATTCATCTGACCAAATACCATGGCTGTTTTTTCAATAACGCCAGACTCCTTCATTTCCCAATAAAGGTCATTTCCTTCACGGGTTCGCTCACCAACACCTGTAAAGACGGAAATTCCTCCGTGTTCTTGAGCGATGTTGTGAATTAATTCTTGAATCAAGACAGTTTTACCAACTCCGGCACCACCGAAGAGTCCAACTTTCCCTCCTTTTAGGTAGGGAGCCAAGAGATCAATAACCTTGATTCCTGTTTCCAAAATCTCAGTAGAAGTTGACAATTCATCAAAGCTCGGTGCTTTTTTATGGATAGGCTGACGATCAATCTGATCCTCGATAGGTTGGTCCAAATCAATAGTCTCTCCTAACACATTGAATACCCGTCCAAGTGTTTCTTTCCCAACTGGAACCGAAATTGGTCGACCTGTATCCAGAACTTCTTGACCACGTTTTAAACCATCTGTTGATTCCATAGCGATAGTGCGAACAACCCCATCGCCCAACTCAAGAGCAACTTCGAGGACAATTTTCCCTGCCTGTTCGCCATCCTTGTAGACTACTAAGGCATTGTTAATTTCTGGTAATGGTGCATCCGTTGGAAAGACTACGTCCACAACGGGTCCAATTACCTGAGCAATCTTACCAGTGCTCATGTCTTTCTCCTTTTCTTCTATCGTTACTCTAAGGCACTTGCCCCGGCAACGATTTCTGTAATTTCTTGTGTAATAGCTGCTTGTCGCGCGCGATTGTATTGAATGGTTAATTCCGAAATAACCTTTTTGGCATTATCTGTTGCTGTCTGCATGGCGGTCATACCCGCTGCATTTTCAGCCGTTTTCGCATCAATAATAGCTCCATAAATCATACTTTCTGCATATTGTGGCAACAGTTGATTTAAAAGTGCTTCTTTTCCAGGCTCTAAATCAAATTCCTTGGCATAACCTGTTTTAGCTTCATTTGGATCCAAATCAACAATCGGCAACATCTGCTCAACCCGCATTTGACTGGTTAAGGAATTGACGTGATGATTGTAGCAGACGTACAATTCATCAAACAATTCAGCCTGATACATGCCCACAGCCTTGTTGATGATTTTTTGAACCTCATCAAAACTTGGCTGATCCGCCAAACCACGAAGTTCATAGATCGGTTCTATACCACGGGCTTTAAAGAAGTCTGTTCCCATTCCACCAATGGAAATAATGGAATAAGAGTCCGGATCTTTGTGGTATTCCTTAATTAAATCCATCACTGCCTTAAGAACAGTTGAGTTGTAGCCTCCAACCAAACCACGGTCAGAAGTAATCACAATATAACCGGTCTTCTTAACTGGACGACTGAGGAGCATTGGGTTACTACTTCCCGACACTAATTCAGAATCCAACAAATCCGTGAGGAGCTGACGAACCCGCTTAGCATAAACTTGGAAATCCTTAGCGGCTTGCTCGGACTTTCCTAGTTTTGCAGCTGAAACCATTTGCATGGCATTGGTAATTTGACTCGTATTTTTAGTCGATGCGATTTTGGTTTTAATTTCATTTAAAGAAACGGCCATTTCTTACCCCTTTCTTATTTGAAATTCGCGTGATCCTTAAATTCTTGAATGGCTGCATCCAACACTTCTTCTTTTGGAAGGTCCTTGGTCATACGGATACCTTCAAAAATCTCAGGATGTTTAGCATCGAAATAATCATAAAGTTCGGCTTCGAATCGAATAATCTTATCCACTGGGATATCATCCAAGAATCCATGCGTCAAGGCATAGAGAATCACGACTTGTTTTTCAACAGGCAATGGCTTATGAACCGGTTGTTTTAAGACTTCGATCGTCCGACGACCACGATTCAATCGAGCCTGAGTTGCTGCATCCAAGTCACTACCAAATTTGGTAAAGGCTTCCAGCTCACGGTAGGCTGCCAAGTCAATCCGAAGCGTACCAGCAACTTTTTTCATAGCCTTAATCTGCGCGGAACCTCCGACCCGTGATACTGAGGAACCCGCATCGATAGCTGGACGAACCCCAGAGTTAAAGAGGGAATCATCCAAGAAGATTTGACCATCTGTAATCGAAATCACATTGGTCGCAATATAGGCTGAGATATCTCCTGCTTGGGTTTCGATAAATGGAAGGGCTGTAATAGATCCACCTCCAAGCTCATCTGAAACCTTAGCAGACCGCTCCAAAAGACGGCTATGGAGATAGAAGACATCTCCAGGAAAGGCCTCACGTCCAGGTGGACGACGAAGCAAGAGGGAGAGTTCACGGTAAGCCACAGCTTGTTTTGACAAGTCATCATAAACAATCAACACATGTTTGCCTTGATACATAAACTCTTCAGCCATCGCAACACCTGCATACGGTGCCAAGAAAAGCAACGGGGAAGGTTGTGAAGCCGATGCAGATACCACAATTGTATAATCCAGTGCCCCATGTTTCCGCAAGGTTTCAACTTGTGTACGAACCGTTGATTCCTTTTGTCCAATGGCTACATAGATACAGATCATATCTTGACCCTTTTGGTTCAAGATAGCATCGATGGCAATGGTTGTTTTACCCGTTTGACGGTCTCCAATGACCAATTCCCGCTGACCACGCCCGATTGGAACAAGAGCATCAATGGCCTTCAAGCCTGTTTGAAGAGGCTCAGACACGGATTTACGTTCCATAACTCCAGGTGCCGGTGCTTCTACTGGACGAGTTCCGGTCGTTTCGATTGAGCCTAATCCATCAATTGGACGTCCCAAGGGATCTACGACACGTCCAATCAAGGCTTCTCCAACTGGAACTTCCATGATTTTTCCGGTACGACGAACGGTGTCCCCTTCACGAATATCTGTAAATTCACCAAGAATGATGATTCCGACATCCTTGGTTTCCAGATTTTGAGCCATCCCATAGGAGCCATTTTCAAAGATGAGCAATTCACCGCTCATAGCCTGATTTAGACCATGGGCGCGTGCAATTCCGTCACCGATGTAGGTTACAACTCCTGTTTCGGCCACATCAAAATCTGGTTGAAAATTGTCGATTTGTTGCTTAATTAAAGCGCTAATTTCTTGTGCTTGAATCGCCAACGCTCACACCACTTTCTATTTCATTTTTTCTTTCATTGTTTGCAATTGGCGTCGAATACTTACATCCATTTGCTTATGATTAGCCGTAATGACAAAGCCACCAATCAAATCACGATTAATGACTTGGTTTAGTTTTCGTACACCAAGTCCCATTTTTTCTTGAACAAGCGGCAGCAATCTTCCGATTTGTTCTTCTGATAAAGCATAGGCCGACTCTAGGGTAACCTCAAAAGAATTGGTCTCCACTTCTAGTCGGCTTAAACTTTCTTTTAAAATAGCTTCAAGCAATTCCTCCCGATGATTTTGCATCAAGACTCTGAGGAGGTTATCCAGTAATTCAGAACCCGTTGGCAAAATTTTATGGAAGATTTCAGCCTTCTGCACTTTGGGAACAGCGATATTTGTTAAAAAATTTGTAAGGTCTGTCTCTCGCAAGAGTTCCAAAAGTTGGTCTATAACAGGAAAAACTTCTTGACTTTGATTTTTTTCAATCACTAATTGGACAAAGGGACTTGCATAGCTGTCTACCAAGATCATTTCTTTCTTGTCCATTAGCTTTCTCCTAATTGTTTAATGTACTGATCAATCAATTCTGAATGAGCTTCTTGATTCAACTCTTTTCCTAAAATCTTAGAAGTTAGATCCACAGTTAAATCTGCTACTTCTTGTTTGATTCCAGCAAGTGCTTCTGCCCGTTCCTGAGCAATCTCCTGACCTGCATTTTCTTTCAACCGCTGTACCTGGTCCTTTGTTTCAGCCAGCAGTTGATTTTTTTGATGCTCAGCATTTTCTTTTGCAGTAGCGAGGATAGCTGCTGCTTCTTCTTTTGTCCCGGATAACTGCTCCTGCCGTTCTTGCAGCAAGGCTTCCGCCTGATGTTTAGCCGCTTCCGCTTGATCAATATCCGAACTAATCTTGTCAGAGCGTTCATCTAGTACTGTTTCCACACGATTCCAAACATATTTTTTAATAAGTAGGAGGACCGCTATAAAAGAGCCAGTTACTAGAATAAAGTTACCAATTAACTGTCCTAATGTAATTTCCATAGTCTATCTCCTTTCTTATTCTTCCTCATCTACAATTTTCTTCCCTAGATAGCTTGAGGACAACATGGTAAAGACAAAGGCTTGCATCCCAGAAATAAAGAGAGAGAAGGCAGTCCATGCCATATTGAGGCCAAATGCGAATGGAAAGGCAATCAAATAGGCTCCTATTAATTGTGTCAATAATGATACAATTACCTCACCTGAAAAAATATTTCCATACAAACGAAGGCCTAAAGAAAGAAAATTTGTGATTTCTTCTAGGATATTCATCGGAGTCATTGCCACAGGTGTTACAAACCCCTTCAAATACCCCTTTAATCCACGACGTCGAATTCCTTCCACTTGAATAAAGACGGTTACCAAGAAAGACAAACACAAGTCATAAACTAGATTTGCTGTTGGTGAGGTCCACAAATTAAAGTGTTCAGGTGGAAGCGTTTCAATTTTTGTAGCCAAACCAATAGAGTTAGCGACAAACAAGAATAGGAAAAGACTAAAGAAAATGGGCAGGTAGGCCTTTACATTGGAAGCACCAAGATTATTCTGAATCACTCCAGTAACAAAATCAATCAGGGCTTCCAGGGCACTTTGCTTACGATTCGGACGAACATTTAAGTCCCGACTCAACCAATAAACAAAGCCAAATACCAACGCTACCGTCAAGAGAGACATGGCCAACAAGGTTAAATCAAAAACAATCGGTCCGATTGTAATTGATGGTGAATGTGATTCCACGGGTCTCTCACCTCAATTCTATCAGTGCAATCTTACAAGATGAAGGCCATCGCAAGAAGGACGAAGAAGGTACCCTCGATAAAGGCAATCCCCATCAACATGCTTGTTTGCAACTTGTTATAAAGCTCCGGTTGACGAGCAGCTGAACGAAGGAAGCTAGAAACCAACAAACCTTCACCGATACTTACACCCATAACGGCCAAACCTAGGGCCAAAATTGATAAATTCATTTCGAATTCTCCTTTTAATTTTTGTTACCCCATTACTCTACTCCTATTCAAGTCATTTGTCAAATTTTCAAGAAGGAAAACACTTGATTTTTCAATATTTTTCAAGAAAAAAAGAGGTCTCCTTGACCTCTTTTCAAATTCTTACATCCAATGGTATAAATCACTATAAGGATAGCTTGCGGCATCCCATGAGAAATCACGGTGCATGGCTTCTTGCATAAGGTTATACCAGACCTCTTTTTGATTCCAATAAAGGTAGATGGCCTGATCGATGGTCCAGGTCAACCAATAACCACTGAGATTGTTAAAGGAGAATCCTGTTCCAGAGCTAGTGACCGGATTGTAGGCTTGAACAGTATCTCGCAATCCACCAACCTCATGCACAATCGGCAAACTACCATACCTCATAGCCATCATTTGGGATAGGCCACATGGCTCAAAGCGACTAGGCATTAAAAAGAGATCACTAGCTGCATAGATTTCTTGCGCCAGCCCAGGATCAAAAGTCATAGCCGCCATCATTTTTTCTGGATAGTGTTGACCAAACCAGGAGAATGATTGTTCAAAATTAGGGTCGCCTGTTCCCAAAACAACAACCTGCACATCGCGCTGAAGGATCTGATGCAATTCTTCAACCACTACATCGAAGCCTTTTTGATAGGTCAAACGAGAGACCATACCGATTAAAGGAACTTCGGGTCTTTGTGGCAATCCCAGTTTTTCTTGGAGGGCGGCCTTATTGGCAGCCTTACCCGCTAAATCATGAGCATGGAAATGATGTGAGAGATAGGGGTCTGTGGCTGGATTGTAGAGATCTGTGTCTATCCCATTGACAAAACCAAAGAGCTTCCAATTTTCAGCTCGTAGAAGTGGATCAAGGCCACAGCCAAACTCAGGCGTTTGGATTTCTTGAGCATAAGATGGAGATACTGTTGTTACCCGATCTGCAAAGGTAATCCCCGCTTTCATCCAGTTCAAATCTTGGCCCCAACGCACCGATCCATTCCAAAAATCTTCCAAGCCCATTCCAAATAGATCACTTAACATCGCTGGATTAAATTGACCCTGAAACTCCAAATTATGGATGGTCAATACAGTCTTAATTCCCCGATAAGCTTCAATCCAAGCATATTTGGTCCGTAAAAGGAAAGGCATCATGGCAGTATGGTAGTCATGGACATGAAGAATCTCTGGAATAAAATCAATCTTCTCCATCAACTCTAAGCTTGCCATTTGGAAAAAGGCGAAGCGCTCCCCGTCATCGAAGTCACCATAAACATGGCCACGGAAAAAATAATACTGATTATCAATAAAGTAGGTTGGCACACCCTCCCAAACCAAATGTTTAACACCTACATATTGACGGCGCCAACCGACCGAGATTTCAAAGAAACCAAGGTCCTCCACTTGACTACCAAATTTGGCTTCAACACTATCATAGTAAGGAAGAACGACACGGACATCATGTCCTTTTTTCACAAGGGATTTGGGAAGAGCGCCAATAACATCTCCCAAACCACCGGTTTTAGAAAAGGGTGCCCCCTCAGCTGCTGCAACTAAAATTCTCATCTAATAATATCCTCTGTAACCTCTCGACCTTTTTCAATCACGATTGGATGTTCCTTACGACCTCTAACCGTTACACCAGGTGCAATCTTAGCTTCTTTATCAACAATGGCATACTCTACCCGTGCTCCTTCCCCAACAACAACTCGTGGAAAGAGGAGACTATCCTTAACAAGAGAACCAGCTTCAATACGATTGTTCCGTGACAGAATAGAGCCTTCAACCGCTCCTTCAATAATACTTCCTGATGCAAATTGTGAAAGGGAGACTTTAGAACCTGGAGCAAAGTAGGTTGGCTCTTCGTTCTTCACTTTTGTATAGACTTTCTGATTTGGACTGAAGAGAGAATTGAATTTTTGTTGATCAATCATGTCTAGATTTGCACGGTAATAAGACTCTACTGAATAGATATTGGACACATGTCCGGTATATTCGTAGGCAAAAGCCCCAATCTCTTTGGCAAAATCACGAAGAAGGTAACGAATTTTACGAGGTTTTGCTTCCAATATCTCCTTCTCAATAGCTGAAATCAGAAGTTTTGTATTGACTAAGAAAATATCCGTAGACATATTGTAAAACTCTTGAGGGAGACTGTCTTCGAACAACTCATGATCCGTGATTGCATCTTGACTTGAAATTCTCAAGATTGCATTAGTATTGGCAATATCCTTTGCAGGAAGTTTTTTGTAAATAACCGTCATGTCCCGTTTTGTGGCTTGATGCAAATGGAAAACCTGACGGAGATCCATGCTAAGAAGAACATCACTGTTCAAAACAACCGTTACATCACTACCAGATCGGCGAAGATAGGTCAACAATTGATCATAATACTCGGATTTTACATAATCGGAATCTGCATCCGTTGTATAAAGTCCTAAGTAATAGTGACTTAGAAGAGTAGACAACCCCCACTCTCGTCCAGAGCGAATGTGGTCAAACACAGACGAAATGTTTTCCTCTTGGAAAATGCCGTAAACACTTCGAACACCCGCATTGGCTAGACTTGAGAGCGGAAAGTCGATCAAACGGTACTTCCCTCCAAAAGGAAGAGTAGCCAAAGGACGGTTTTCAGTCAGTTTATCCATATCATGACGGCCTACTGTATTTACTAGAATCGCTGAATACTTATCAATCTTCATCCTTTGGTACCCCCACTACTTCGTTATAACCAACAACTGCAATCTCTTCACTACCATCGATTTCTACACCCTCACTAATCACTGCGCCTTCACCAATAATGGCTTTTTTAATCACAGCACCAGCGCCGATGACAGCTCCACTCATAATAACAGAGTCTTCAACCACAGCTCCTGTTTTGACTTGAGCATTGGTTGAGAGAATCGAATGTTTAACCTGACCATCCACATGACAACCGTCCACAATCAAGGAATCTTCTACTGAACCATGTTCACCAATAAAGTTTGGTGGTGAAATGAGGTTTTTAGAGTAAATTTTCCATTGACGATTTCGGCTATCCAAGGCATTTTGTGGAGAAATGTACTCCATATTGGCCTCCCATAGAGAATCAATGGTCCCCACGTCTTTCCAATAGCCTTCAAATTCATAGGCATAGACACTTTCACCAGACTCAAGGTAGGCCGGAATCACGTTACTCCCGAAGTCGGACATTTCGACCGAACCTTTTTCCGCAGCGACTAAAATATTGCGAAGGCGTTTCCAGTTAAAAATGTAAATTCCCATAGAAGCTTTGGTACTCTTTGGATTTTCAGGTTTCTCCTCAAATTCAACAATCCGACCATTTGCATCGGTATTCATAATCCCAAAGCGGCTAGCTTCTTTCAGCGGAACATTTAAAACACCTACTGTCAAACTAGCATTGTTATCCTTGTGAGCCTGAAGCATCTTGTCATAGTCCATCTTGTAGATATGGTCCCCTGAAAGAATAAGAACATATTCTGGATCAATACTATCGATATAATCGATATTCTGATAGATGGCATGGCTGGTTCCTTCAAACCAACGATTTCCTTCACTGGCTGAATAAGGTTGGAGGATGGTCACACCTGTGTTAATACCATCCAAGCCCCAGCTTGAACCATTTCCAATATGGGTGTTCAGGGCGAGGGGTTGGTACTGGGTAATGACACCCACATTTTGAATCCCCGAATTGGCACAGTTGGAAAGAGCAAAGTCAATAATCCGATACCGACCACCAAACTCGACAGCTGGTTTGGCGATATTTTTTGTCAATTTCCCCAAACGTGTTCCTTGCCCTCCGGCTAGGATTAAGGCCAACATTTCATCTCTCATTTAGGTTTCCTCCTTATTCGATTACTTCAGACGTTTCCACTACCTCTTCAGACTCAATCACGCTCTCTGATGGTAGATTGATAAACAGCTCTTCCGAAAGAAGCTCTGACTCACTTACTGCAACAATAGCCTCACTTTCTACTTCAAACTTGGCTTTCATTCGCCAGATAACAGCACCCATGGATGGCAGAGTAAAGCTCAAGGTCTGCTTATAGTCTTTCCATTGACCCGGTTGAGTAGCTGTATCCGGATTATGATCTAACCAGGAACCTCCCCAAGCTTGGAGTTCGGTATTCCAAATTTCTTGATAAAGACCTGGATTGGGAACACCGATCGTAAAGTCTTGACGTTCAACCGGTGCCATGTTGAAAACACAAATCAATTCAGACCCTTCATTATTTTTCCGACTAAAGGTCAAGACTGTTTCATCTTTGTTATCTGCGTCAATGATTTCAATACCATCATAGGAATCATCAATATCCCAGAAAACAAATTCATCCTTGTAGAGACGATTCAATTCGGATGTAAAGTGTTGCATCCGGCCATTGAGATCATCGTCCAAATCATGCCACTCCAAAGCTTCATGCGATTTCCACTCTAGGAATTGCCCCCACTCACTGCCCATGAAGAGAAGTTTTTTACCCGGATGGCAAATTTGATAGGTATAGAGATTTCGTAAGCCTGCAAACTGGTTGTAGCGATCCCCCCACATTTTATGCATGAGGCTCTTCTTCCCATGGACGACTTCGTCATGGGAGAAGGGCAGAATGTAATTTTCCTTAAAGACATACATAAAACTGAAGGTAACCAAATTAAAGTCGTACTTACGATAAATAGGATCCATTTCATAAAAGCGCAGGATATCGTTCATCCATCCCATGTTCCACTTGTAATCAAATCCTAAGGAATTTTCGCCATCACCAGTAATCTGAGTATAGCTAGTTGCTTCCTCCGCTATCATCATGACATCTGGGTGGTATTGTTTCATAACCTTATTAAGCTTTTTAAGAAAGTGGAAACCTTGATAGTTAAGGTTACCGCCATCCTCATTTGGCGTCCAAGGTCCTTGGTCATAATCCAAGTAAAGCATGTTGCTGACGGCATCAACCCGAACACCGTCCAAGTGGAAGGTTTGTACCCAATAATGAATGCTTGAAATCAAGAAGGACTGCACATGGGGTTTACCTAAATCAAAGTTCAGTGCACCCCAGCCATAGTTGTGAGCTCGGTGGTGGTCCTGGTATTCATAGGTTGGTGTTCCATCATAATAAGCCAAGGCATCGTCATTAATCGTGAAATGGCCCGGAACCCAATCCACCAACACTCCAATATCAGCTAAATGACAGGCTTCAACAAAATCCCTAAACTCTTCCGGAGTCCCGTAAGACTGGTCCAAACCAAAGTAGCCCATTAGCTGGTAACCCCAACTCTCTGCGAGGGGGTGAGTCATGAGTGGCATAAACTCAACATGAGTGTAGTTCATAGCCTGTAAATAAGGAATCAGTTCCCTCTGCAAATCTTTAAAAGTATAGGGTTCCCCATCTGAATGTGAGCGCCAGGATCCTGCATGAACTTCATAAATCGAAATAGGACGCCCCTTGAAACCCATGGACTTCCGTTGAGCTAGCCATTCCTGGTCTTTCCACTCTTTTTCTGGAAGTGTGTAAATCACAGCACTGGTTCCAGGCCGCTTTTCAAAAATACGGGCCATCGGATCAATTTTATCTACCACTTGCCCGCCTTGTCTCTCTACTTGAAATTTATAAAGATTCCCTTCTTGAGCAAGATTGGTCCAAGCTTCCCAAACTCCTGCCTCATTCTTAACCATCGGAATTCGATTTTCTTGCCAATTTGTAAAGTCTCCAATGACATGTACCATCTGGGCGTTGGGCGCCCAGACTCGAAAGCTATAGCCATCATTTTCACGATGAACGCCAAGGTAATTCTGAAGATTGTAGTTCTCACCAATCCCAAAAGTCCACATAGCTTCGCGATAATCCATACGATCACCCTTTCCGTTTTGTAAGCGCTTTTTTATAAGAATATTTTACTATATTTCAAGTAATTTCACAAGCTATTATACAACAATTTTAGGAAAAACAAATCAATTGTCTGAAAATTATCAACTGTCATTTTCCTGTTTTTCAAAAAAAGGAAAGTAAAGAAAAACTGGACCTGGGAAAACCCAGAATCCAGTTGCAAAATGGATGCAATTAGTCAAAATCCACATATTCTTTTTGAAGTTCCAAAACTTCTTCTGCTGTAGCGCACTCAGTCAAAGCACGGTTCGCCATTTCTTGCATTTTAGCAGTATCCAATTTCTTCATCAAACTACGAGTCCGAAGAACAGATGTGGCACTCATAGAGAACTCATCCAAGCCCATACCTACAAGAAGTGGAACAGCTTGCTGATCTCCAGCCATCTCCCCACACATACCAGCCCACTTGCCTTCGGCGTGAGCAGCCTTGATAACGTTGTTAATCAAGCGAAGAATCGATGGGTTATATGGTTGATACAAGTAAGAAACTTGTTCATTCATCCGGTCTGCCGCCATTGTGTATTGAATCAAATCGTTGGTTCCGATTGAGAAGAAGTCCACTTCTTTCGCAAATTGATCGGCAATCATTGCTGCAGCAGGAATTTCAATCATAATACCTACTTGAATATCATCCGCAACCGCGACACCTTCAGCCAACAAGTTAGCTTTTTCTTCATCCAAGATTGCTTTTGCAGCACGGAATTCAGAAAGAAGGGCTACCATTGGGAACATAATCCGCAATTTACCGTGAACAGATGAGCGAAGAAGAGCCCGCAATTGTGTACGGAACATTTGATTTCCAGTTTCTGAAATAGAAATACGTAGGGCACGGAATCCAAGGAATGGGTTCATTTCTTTTGGAAGATCGAAGTAAGGAAGTTCTTTATCTCCACCAATATCCATCGTACGAACCACAACTGGTTTGCCATTCATACCTTCCAAAACAGCTTTATACGCTTCATATTGCTCATCTTCTGTAGGGAAGTCTTGAGAATCCATGTACAAGAACTCAGTCCGGTAAAGACCTACTGCTTCCGCACCGTTATCATTAACCCCTTCAACGTCTTTCGGAGTACCGATATTGGCTGCCAATTCAAAGTGTTTGCCATCAGCTGTTACAGTTTGAGCATCTTTTAAGAGAGCCCATTCTGCTTTTTGTTCTGCATAAGCACGACCCGCAGCTTCAAATTCAGCAATAACTTCTTCAGATGGATTGATCACAACCTCACCTGTGATACCATTAACGGCCAACACATCCCCATCTTTTACCATTTCAGTAATGTTGTTGGTTCCAAGTACAGCTGCAATTTCAAGGGTACGAGCCATGATCGCAGAGTGACTTGTCCGTCCACCAATGTTGGTTACGAAAGCTTTAACAAACTCTTTGTTCAACTGTGCTGTATCAGATGGAGTCAAATCATGGGCAATCACGATTGCTTCTTCATCAATGGCAGCTGGGTTTGGTAAACGTACACCTAGCAGATGGGAAAGCACGCGCTTGGTTACATCACGAATATCTGCAGCACGCTCTTGCATATACGGATTGTCATCCATATTTTCAAAGAGTGTGATAAACATATCCGTCACTTCTTTTAGTCCTGCTTCCGCATTGACTTTTTTAGCACGAATGGTTTCTTTAATTTGACCAATCATTTCTGGATCAGCCAATACCATCAAGTGGGCATCAAAAACTTGTGCTGCTTCTTCTCCAAGGCTATCTACTGCATTTGCACGAATAAAAGAAAGCTCGTTTTGAGAAGCTTCTAAAGCCACATCTAAACGAGCCTCTTCTGCATTCGTATCTTCAACTGAAACTGTCTCGAAAGACAAGTCTGGTTGGACGAGTAGATATGCCTTAGCAACAGCAACACCATCAGACGCTGCGATTCCTTTAAGCATATTTGTCATCTCCTTATGCCAAACCTTCTTTTTCCATTGTTTCTGAGATAGCTGCGATTGCATCGTCAGCATCTGCACCTTCAGCAGAGATTGTTACGTCAGCACCTTGACCAACACCAAGGCTCATAACACCCATGATGGATTTCAAGTTAACGGATTTACCTTTATAATCCAAAGTGATGTCTGAAGCAAATTTACTTGCAGTTTGCACCAAAAGGGTTGCTGGACGTGCGTGAATTCCTGTTTCTGCTACAATGTGAAAATCTTTAGAAGCCATAATGACTCTCCTTTATATTTTTTCTAAGGTTTTTGATAACCCTTACAATTAAGAATTATAACACTTGTCTTGTTTTTTTTCAAGAAAAAATTTCCGCTTTCAGAAAAAAGGAGTTTTTTCAGACCAAAAGAGCTAGCAACACAATATTTTGTTGGGCTAGGGTCATAATTCCTTGATTTTAACCAAAGTTCACTAAAACAAACCACAATATGTTGTGTGATTTAAAACATCAAGTACAAAATGTTGACAAAGATCTGACTTTCCCCTATACTATTTCCATACTCAAAAACGAGAAGGAGGTACCCTTGTGGTAACTGTTTATTCAAAAAACAACTGCATGCAATGCCGTATGACCAAGAAATTTCTAGAGGACAATCATATATCTTATGAAGAAATCAATCTAGACCTTGAGCCTGAATACATCGACACTGTTAAAGAGATGGGCTTTTCGGCTGCGCCAGTTATTGTAACCCCGAATGGGAGCTTCGCTGGTTTTCAACCTGACCGATTAAAAGAGCTTGCCTAATCTAGAGGGAGTGATAGAGATCAAAAATCGGTTTGTTTTCTATCACTCCCATCATTTTGAATAAAATCCCCGTCCACCTGAAAGGAGAACCCACATGGGTCTTAAAGATTTAGAAAATGTATCTTATTTTCGTTTAAACAATGAAATTAACCGTCCAGTGAATGGACAGATTCTGCTCCACAAGGATAAAGAGGCTTTAGAGGCCTTCTTTAAAGAAAACGTACGGCCAAATACCCGTCAGTTTTCTTCTATTACTGAAAAAATTAACTTCCTCATTCAAGAGAACTACCTCGAGGAACCCTTCATTAAAAAATACCAACCAGCATTTATCGAAGAGCTCTACCAATTTATTTTGGATCAAAAATTTCAATTCAAATCCTTCATGGCAGCCTACAAATTTTACAATCAATATGCCCTTAAGAGTAATGATGGGAACGAATACCTTGAAGGAATGGAAGACCGGGTACTTTTTAACGCACTCTACTTTGCGGATGGCCATGAAGAGATCGCTAAAAATATCGCCAACGAAATCATCCACCAACGCTACCAACCAGCTACCCCTAGTTTCTTGAATGCCGGTCGTGCTCGCCGCGGTGAACTGGTATCCTGTTTCTTGATTCAAGTAACCGATGATATGAACTCTATCGGTCGTTCCATCAACTCAGCCCTTCAGCTCTCCCGTATTGGTGGCGGAGTCGGCATCTCTCTCACTAACCTTCGGGAAGCTGGTGCTCCAATCAAAGGCTTTGAAGGGGCTGCATCTGGTGTTGTACCAGTTATGAAACTTTTCGAAGATAGTTTCTCTTACTCCAACCAATTAGGGCAGCGTCAAGGAGCTGGAGCGGTCTATCTCAGCATCTTCCACCCAGACATTATTCAATTTCTATCTACCAAAAAAGAGAATGCGGATGAGAAAATTCGGGTTAAGACCCTCTCCTTAGGAATTACTGTTCCCGATAAATTCTATGAACTGGCACGGAAAAATGAAGACATGTATCTCTTCAGTCCCTATTCGGTTGAACTTGAATACGGGGTTCCTTTCAGTTACCTAGACATTACTGAAAAATATGATGAATTGGTTGCCAACCCTCGCATCCGCAAAACCAAAATTAAAGCGCGAGATCTAGAGACTGAGATTTCAAAATTGCAACAAGAATCCGGCTATCCTTATGTGGTCAACATCGATACCGCTAACAAAGCAAACCCTGTTGACGGAAAAATTGTCATGAGTAACCTCTGTTCTGAAATTCTCCAAGTGCAAGAACCAAGTCTGATTGATGATGCCCAAAACTATGTCCGTCTCGGAACAGACGTCTCCTGTAACCTCGGTTCCACCAACGTTGTCAACATGATGGCTTCTCCTGATTTTGGAAAATCTATCCGAACTATGACACGTGCTCTGACCTTTGTAACAGATTCTTCTAACATCGAAGCTGTTCCTTCAGTGGTCAACGGAAACCGCCAAGCACACACCTTTGGTCTTGGAGCGATGGGACTTCACTCCTACCTAGCTCAAAACCATATCCATTATGGATCAGAGGAATCCTTGGAATTCACCAATATCTACTTCCTCTTGATGAACTATTGGACCTTGGTTGAATCCAATAACATCGCTCGCGAACGGGGACAAGTATTCCATCATTTTGAAAAATCAACATATGCGGATGGCAGCTATTTCGACAAATACTTGGAAAAAGACTACCAACCAAAATTGGACAAGGTCAAAGAACTCTTCAAAGATATCTTTATCCCAAGCAAAGCGGATTGGCAAGCCCTCAAAGATGCTGTCATGAAAGATGGTCTCTACCATCAAAACCGTCTGGCAGTTGCGCCGAACGGCTCTATCTCTTATATCAACGATGTTTCCGCTTCCATACACCCTATCACACAACGGGTTGAAGAACGCCAGGAGAAAAAAATTGGTAAAATCTACTACCCAGCAGCGGGTCTTTCAACCACCACAATCCCATACTATACAAGTGCCTATGACATGGACATGCGCAAAGTCATCGACGTTTACGCTGCTGCTACTGATCATGTGGACCAAGGCCTCTCCTTGACCCTCTTCCTCCGCAGCGATATTCCTGAAGGGATTTACGAATGGAAAAAGGAAACTAAGCAAACAACGCGTGACCTCTCCATTCTACGGAACTATGCCTTTAACAAGGGGATCAAATCCATCTACTACATCCGCACCTTCACCGATGACGGCGCTGAAGTTGGCGCTAACCAGTGTGAAAGCTGTGTCATCTAGTTCCAAGCATTACAAGCCTAAAATCCATCCAAATGGATGGATTTTAGTATGCCTTCATTACATTTCTATGTCATTTAAAAAGCTTGCTAAATCAACGTTTTTAACGAATTCACAACCAACTCATCCCTTGAGATTCATTGCTAAAAATTGTATAATGGAACGAGTTAATTTTTGTGCTAAATTGGTCCAAAACGATTACTAAACCTAACACAGAAATTAAAATAACTCAAACAGGAGTCACCATGGAAACATATTACGAAGCCATAAACTGGAATAACATCGAAGATGTGATCGACAAATCCACTTGGGAAAAGTTAACCGAGCAATTTTGGCTTGATACCCGGATCCCCCTTTCAAACGACTTAGATGATTGGCGGAAATTATCAGCTCAAGAAAAAGATCTAGTTGGAAAAGTTTTTGGCGGGCTAACCCTCCTCGATACCATGCAATCGGAAGCCGGTATCGAAGCTCTCCGCCAGGACGTCCGGACTCCTCACGAGGAAGCAGTCTATAACAATATCCAATTTATGGAATCTGTTCACGCCAAATCTTACTCATCTATCTTCTCAACTTTAAACACAAAAGCAGAAATTGAAGAAATCTTCGAATGGACCAATACCAATCCCTACCTTCAAAAGAAGGCGGAAATCATTAACAAAATCTATGAAAACGGAACAGCACTTGAGAAAAAAGTTGCCAGTGTTTTCTTGGAAACTTTCCTCTTCTATTCAGGATTTTTCACTCCCCTCTACTACTTGGGAAACAACAAACTCGCCAATGTAGCCGAAATCATTAAATTGATTATTCGAGATGAATCTGTTCACGGAACCTATATCGGCTACAAATTCCAGTTAGGTTTTAAAGAGTTAACAGATGACGAGCAAGAGAACTTCAAAAACTGGATGTATGACCTCCTCTACACCCTTTATGAGAATGAGGAAGCTTATACACGCTCTCTCTACGATACAGTAGGCTGGACCGAGGAAGTTTTGGTCTTCCTCCGTTACAACGCTAATAAAGCCCTTATGAACTTAGGACAGGATCCCCTCTTCCCAGATACAGCGGATGATGTCAACCCTATCATTATGAATGGAATTTCTACAGGAACTTCCAACCATGACTTCTTCAGCCAAGTCGGAAACGGTTACCTTCTTGGAGAGGTTGAAGCCATGGAAGACAATGACTACCTTTATGGATTATAGACCCCAAAAAACCTTCAAGTCAATGATTGACTTGAAGGTTTTTTGATAGTCGGTCCCTCTCCTCTACTACATAGGGAACAAAATAGCTAGTGAAGCAATAGCATTATTGAGCATGTGTAACCAAACCGCATCCCAAATATTGTTACGCCGCTCCATGGCTCGATGGAAAAGGTAACCCATCCAAGAATAGAAAATCCAGTCAAGAAGTACGGCCCAGCTTGAAAAATCCGGAATGTGCATCGCGCCAAAGGCCATTGAAACAAGGATGGCACTAATCCCTGGAGACCACCCCTTAAAGACATAGCGTGTGCCAAGACCTCGGAACACAAATTCTTCCAGGACTGGACCTATAAAGGCCAAGGAGATTACTGTAGCAGTTAAATAAGGACGCCCAACATCCTGTAGGGCAGAGACAAAATCAACGATTAGTTGCTGATTTTCCACGGGTTGATTCAGTCCGATTGAAGTGCGCACGAATTGAAATGCAAGATTGGAAATCAGCAAGATGCCCCAATTCTTAAAGAGATACTTCCACTCTTCTCTTCCAAAGTCTGCTTGTTGTGGAGCAGTCGGATCCACTCGAAATACCCAACGCGTGATTCCAAAAACCACAGCAAATATGAGAATCAAATAGACAAAGACCTGAATCCACTGCATACTGGTCGGATAATTCGCTCCCTCAAGACCTAAGAGCATGGGCAATGCATTGAGAGCACCGACTACATGAATCATAAAGAACCAGATCAGAATACGACCCAACCATTTTAAAATTTTTACCATCGATAACGACCTCACCTAGAAAAGTCTGTAAATAACAGGGAGAAGGAAGGGAGGAGTCCCCCAAGCTGGCTTATACTCATTCCATTTCAAAGCCTGAATGTGTGAATCCTCTTCGCCGAACTTATTAATTGCGTTCTTTGCACGCCTTATTGATAAGATTCAACAGGCCTCCCCGACCTGTTGAACGATCTTCATCAGATTGAAGGCATTCAAACTATTTCAAGTATTACTTATGGAGTTCCTCCCAGCTTAAATCTACTCTCGAAAGCGATCCCCAAGCTTATAGATGATCTGAAACAGCCTCTAAGAGCTTGTGAATAGCTGCTTGATCACTACCTCCAGCCATGGCCATATCTGGTTTACCACCACCACGACCAGCTACGATTGGAGCTAGTTCTTTGATCAAGTTACCTGCATGAACATCTTTTGAACGGCTAGCAACCAAGACATTAACCTTGTCTCCAATTGCAGCAGTTAGAACAAGGACATCAGAGTAGTCTCCTTGTTTCCAAGTATCGGCGAAGGTGCGAAGAGCTCCTGCATCATCAACTTCAACTTGCTTGGCAATATAACGAAGACCATGAGCTTCTGCCACATCTTGGAAAATTTGGCCAGATGCTGCTGCAGCAGCTTTTTCTTTCAATTCCCGATTTTCTTTTTGCAATTGACGGGCTTGTTCTTGAAGGGCCTCAACTTTAGCTGGAACATCACCAACTTGTGGCGCTTTCACTTGACGAGCCAATGCTTGCAGTAATTTCGCCTCTTCACGATAAGAGTTATAGGCCTCGCGACCTGTTACAGCTACAATACGACGAGTTCCTGAACCAATCCCTTCTTCTTTTAGAATTCGGAAAAGACCAATTTCGGAGGTATTGCCAACATGAGTACCTCCACAAAGCTCAACTGAGTAATCACCGATAGAAACCACGCGCACATCTTTGCCATATTTTTCACCAAAGAGGGCCATAGCTCCCATCTCTTTAGCGGTGTCAATATCTGTCTCAACCGTTTCAACTGCCAAGGCCTCATTAATTTTAATATTGACATCTGCTTCGATTTGCGCCAATTCCTCTGGCTTCACTGCTTCAAAATGAGTAAAGTCAAAGCGGAGGAAATCTTTTTCATTTAAGGAACCAGCTTGGGTCGCGTGTTTACCTAGGACATCATGAAGAGCTGCATGAAGCAGGTGGGTTGCCGTATGGTTTTGCATCACACGACGGCGACGATCTTTATCCAGAACCAAATGATAGGTGACCTCCTTGCTCAACGGTGCCAGAACTTCAACCTTATGAAGCGGTTGACCATTCGGAGCCTTCTGCACATCCACAACTTGAGCAAGAACTTGTCCATTCTCATCTAAAATCTGACCATGGTCTGCAACCTGACCACCCATCTCAGCATAGAAGGGGGTCTGCTCAAAAATCAGATAGGCTTCACCTGATGCAACACTGTCCACTTCAGCATCTTCTTGTACCAAGGCTACCAAGCGAGCATCCGCTTCTTGAGCATCGTATAAGAATTTACTCGGAACTGTTAGGGCCTGCAACGTCTCATTTTGACTTCCCATTGAAGTGCCTTTCACCACAGAGGCCCGTGCCCGTTCTTGTTGAGCCTTCATCTCCTGATCAAAGCCTTCTTTATCAACGGTCCAACCACGTTCCTCTGCGATTTCTTCGGTTAATTCGACTGGGAAACCATAAGTGTCGTAGAGTTTAAAGGCAGCTTGTCCAGAAATAACGGTCTCCCCTGCTTTTTCCATCTCAGCGACAATCTCATCCGCATAGGCTTGACCCGCTGTCAACGTACGAGCAAAGGATTCCTCTTCATTTTTAACAATCTTCTGGATAAAATCTTGTTTTTCAAGCACTTCAGGGTAATAGGATTCCATGATTTGACCAACCGTTGGCACCAAGCGGTACATAAATGGTTCATGGATTCCAAGTTTTTGTCCATGACGAGCAGCTCGACGAAGTAAGCGACGGAGGACATATCCACGCCCTTCATTTCCAGGCAAGGCTCCATCTCCAATCGCAAAGGCTAGAGAACGGATATGGTCTGCAATCACCTTGAAACTCATGTTATCGCCATCTGGATCATACGTCTTACCGGACAAAGCTTCAACTTCATTGATGATTGGCATAAACAAATCTGTCTCAAAGTTGGTTTTAGCTCCTTGCATCACAGCAACCAAGCGTTCAAGACCAGCTCCCGTATCAATGTTCTTGTGAGGCAATTCCTTGTACTCACTCCGTGGGACACTTGGATCTGCATTAAATTGGGATAGAACAATATTCCAAATTTCAATATAACGGTCGTTTTCAATATCTTCCGCCAAAAGACGAAGCCCAACCTTATCCGGATCAAAACCTTCTCCTCGGTCGAAGAAAATCTCTGTATCCGGACCAGAAGGCCCTGCACCAATTTCCCAGAAATTATCCTCAATTGGGACCAAATGATCTGGCTCAACCCCTACTTCAATCCACCGGTTGTAGGAATCTTTGTCGTCTGGATAATAAGTCATATAAAGTTTGTCTTTAGGAAAGGCAAACCATTCTGGACTGGTCAAGAGTTCCCAAGCCCATGTAATGGCTTCATCACGGAAATAGTCTCCAATGGAGAAATTTCCTAACATTTCAAACATGGTGTGGTGACGAGCCGTTTTCCCTACATTTTCAATATCATTGGTCCGAATCGATTTTTGAGCATTGGTGATCCGTGGATTATCAGGAATCACAGATCCATCAAAATATTTTTTCAAGGTTGCAACACCTGAGTTAATCCATAAAAGTGTTGGGTCATTTACCGGAACCAGATTCGCTGATGGCTCGATAGCGTGACCTTTTGAAGCCCAAAAATCCAACCACATCTTGCGAATTTCAGCACTGGTCATATATCTCATTAATATTCTCCTTCTATTTTCAATAAAAAAGACAAGCTCAATCGACGAAGGGCGTCTCAACGCGGTACCACCTTCCTTCGATGAACTTGTCATCCTCATTGCTTTATTCCAAAAATCTCTCAAGTAGCAAGATAAAACCCACCTAGTAGCTTACACCAACCGCTACTTCTCTGCAAAGTTGCCTGTTTTATCTATTCTTGATACATTCATTATACTCCAAGTAGCCTGTTTGTCAACTACTTATCTTCAGACCTGGAACTTGCAGCTGCCTCACCAGTCGCATTCATGTATTGAGAGAAGGCATTTTGGAAGGCTGGGTCTTTAACCTTGATATTGGCTTCTTCCATCTCCTTACCAACTACACTTTGGATAAAGGCACGATCCGAACGTTTTTCAGCTAAGATGATGCTCTCCAATTGTTTTTGGTAATCTTTCCAATTGTCCTTCTTCTGGGTCTTGTTGGTAACTTTGATGACGTAGTAGCTTGTCGTTAAAGTGCTATTGTTTGTCACCTTAATCACATCTGAAACCCCATTGTTATCCAAGGCAAAGGCAGCCGTTTTGACTTCATTCGGTAGGGCAGTAGAGGCTGAATCAAATTTCATCTCGCCTCCTTTGTCCTTGGTTTCCTCGTCATTGGAATTATCTTTAGCCAACTGGGCAAAGTCATCCCCATTTTTAGCCTTTTCTGCAACTTCTTTGGCTTTGTTTTCATCCGTCATACGAATCACTTGGGCCGTTACCTCAGGGGTGTATTTTTCGTAAGCAGCCTGATAGTTTTCGTCAATTAGCTCACTTTTTGCCGCTTCATTAACCGCGTACTCTACCAATTTATTGGTTCGAATCTGCTCACGGTAGGTATCAGGCGTCATCCCTTCCTGAGCCAAGACTTGTTGAAAACGGTCACCATAGGCTTGAAGACTCTTATTATACTCTTCTGTCACCTCTTCGTCTGTCACCTTATCCCCATATTTTTCTTCAAGGATCTCATTGATAGTCATGGTCAAGAGGACTTGTTGAGCTTGGGTGTCATTCTTCACCTTATCATAATATTCAGCAACCGTAATGGTATTGCCTCTCATGGTAATGACATCTGTGTTGTTATCGGTCTCACGCGCACAGGCAGCTAGAGCCAATACAGATAGAAGCGTCACTGCTCCAATCTTGATTTTTTTCATGCTTGAATCACTCCTTTATACAATAACTTTCTTAGTATATCATAACTCGGCTTAAAAACAGCTAAATTAGGTGGATTCTTGTGGAAAAATCACCTGTGCTGCTTCTTTTTTTACTAGAAGTAGACCGTCCCCAAGAGGCAAATAGGAAACCATCAAATCAGGATGGCTGTCTACTGCATCAAATAGTTTGTGGAGACCTCGATAAATCGCCCGTTGGCCACGTCGAATATCTGCTAAATCCTTGGTGATATCGCCCCCTTGGAAAATATCATCAAAGATTAAGATACCGCCTTTGGGTAGCAAATTGAGTAGATCAGGTAGAAAGACAACGTATTTGGACTTAGCAGAATCGACGAAAATCAAATCAAACTGCTCACCATTCAAGTTTTGTAGCCACTCCTGAGCTTCTCCTTCTAGGAGGCGAATACGCTTCCCTTCCTCATAGCGTGCAAAATTTTCTTTTGCAAGGCCAATCATCTCAGGGTTGCGGTCAATGGTGGTAATTTGACTTTTCGGCAGAGTCTCAGCCATCATGAGAGCAGAAAAACCAATAGCTGTCCCAACCTCTAGAATGGAACGAGGAGCGATACTCTGTAAAAATAGTCGGAAAAAGGCGACAGTTTCCTTGGGAATAATAGGAATATTCTCGCGTTCAGCAAAATCCTGTAATTCCCGAAGGAAATCCGGTAAGCCTTGATTCTGACTCCGCATGAAGTCCACGATTCCCTCTTGAACCACTGGGCGGCGCATATTGGGATTGGAATGTTTGGAATAGGTCTCAACCATTACAGCATCCCCAATTCTTTGGCCAAGCTTTCCAACTCATCCAAGCGACGTTCAAAGACCGCAAAAGCGTCATTGAGGTAATCTTCCGCTTCCATATCCACACCTGCTTTCGCGATAACAGCCAAAGGATAGTCCGAATTGCCGGCCTTCAAGTAATGAATGTAAGCTTCCCGGTCCAAATCGGTGCCATGTACAATCTTATCCGCCAATGCAGACGCCGCCGCAAAACCAGTTGCATATTGGAAGACATAATAGTTGTAGTAAAAATGTGGAATCCGTCCCCACTCATATTGAATCTGTGGATTTTCTTCAGCAGCGAGACCATAATACTTGGCATTCAATTCCGCATACAAATTATTAAGGAAGTCGCTAGTTAGAACCTGCCCTTCTTGATCTGCTTGGTGGATTTTTTGTTCAAACTCCGCAAACTGCGTTTGACGGAAGACCGTACCACGGAAGCCATCCAAGTAATGATTCAGAATGGCAAAACGACTTTGCTTGTCCTCCACGGAAGCCAGTAATTTCTCAGTCAAGATATTCTCATTGGTGGTGGAGGCAATCTCTGCCAAGAAAATTGAATAATCCCCATAAACATAAGGTTGACTTTCGCGACTGTAACTAGAATGCATGGAATGTCCAGTCTCGTGTACCAAAGTAAAGAGATTATCCAGATTATCTTGCCAGTTCAAAAGCATATAAGCTTTGGTATCATAGGATCCACCAGAATAGGCTCCAGACCGTTTCCCCTTATTTTCGTAGACATCAATCCAACGATCGGAAAAGGCTGCTTCTACTTTAGCCAGATAGTCGTCACCGAGCACTGCTAATACCTCTTTCGATTTTTCCAAAGCTTCTTCATAAGTGAAAGTCAAGGTGTTGCGGCTCAGCGGGGTATACAGATCATACATCTTTAGATCTTGAATGCCGAGAATGCGCGCTTTCAAATCTACATAGCGGTGAAGCAATGGTAGATGGCGATTCACGGCCGCAAGTAGGGTATCATAAACCGATTCTGGAATAAAGTTTGCGGCCAAGGCAGCTTGACGCGCAGAATCAAATTTCCGAACTTGTGCCTGGTAATTATGAACCTTGACAGTGGTTTGTAAGGTTTTAGCATAGGTGTGTTGGAACTGCTCGTAGACGGCGTACATCGCCTCATAGGCATCTTTTCGTACGCGTCTATTATCAGATTCCATAAAATGAATAAAGTTACCGTGGGTTAACTGCACCGCTTCCCCATTTTCATCTTCAATAAACGGCAGTTCTAAGTCCGCATTGTCCAAGATAGAGAAGGTTTCGCTCGCAGCCCCAAAGATTTCAGAAGCCCCAGCCAAAAGCGCTTCTTCCTTAGGGCTAAGAACATGCTCCTTTTGAACCAATAAGCGCTCAAAATAATGACGATACAGTTCGAGCCCCAGCTCTTCTTTCATAAAATGTTCGAATTGCTCCTCAGTAATAACCAAAAATTCAGGCTCATAAAAGGCGAAGGTCTGACCATACCGTGCATAGAGGCCATTAATTTGAGAGTAGAACTCCTGATAGGCTGCTTGGCGGGTATCCTCATCCTGCTTCATGGATGCATACACATAAAGTTTTTCCAAGCGACGCATCAGTCCCAACTGTACCTCTGTAATCTCCAATAAGCTCTGCGCAGAGTCTAAGAGGTGACCTTCATAATTGGCTGCAGCCGAAATATCCGCATCCAAGGCAGCAAACTCTTCCCGCCAAGCCATATCATCTGCAAAAACGCTGGTCAAATCCCAGGTGTATTTTTCATTTATATCTTTCCGTTCGTTACTCATATAAAATCCTCCAACGTCCCTATTTTATCACAATCTTGCCGGTAATAAAAAGGAGAATAGACAACTTGCTTCTGCCTTTGCTGACACTGATCATAAAAAGCTGCAAACAAATCCCCATAGGACCTCTCCAATTCTGTTATCCCTGGCAATTCCCAGCCCCTTTTTACCGGAATCACTTGTGGATACCAAGCTTCTACAGGAAGAGTAAGCAGATTCTGTCCTACTTGATAGGCCTCCACTTGCTTCTTCATCCAAAAAGGATTGCGGTAACGTAATTGCTTGGCCAAATAGCTAGGGAAGGACATGTCTAGACGCCCCTTAAAAGAGAACAGACAGCGTTGCTGATAGGGCCAACGCAGCACCTCTCGTAAACTTCCCTGAAAAAATGGAAAAACCCTCACCAATCCCTGACAGCTCCCATGCAAATCCTGGTGGAGCAAGTAATGCAGGACCAACTCTCGCTTCTCCTTGTCCACATTCCAGAAAAAATAGCCACAAGCGGGACTAAACTGCAGACAATCTGCTTGGAGACCTGTCAATCGCCCCCTTATAAAATGTCGCGACCCTAAAAGCCAGACCAAAGCCATCCCCTGCTTTCGATAGGTCAACGTCCGACGAATACACTCTTCCTGACTCAGTGGGCTACACTGAATTTCCAAGCCTAGATTCCCTGACAAAAGCAGGTCAGTCACTATTCCTGCTTGTGGATGCCCTACTTCTACTTGAACGGACTCCGTCTTCTGAGCCCATTCAAATAAAAGGGCCTTGAGCTCGAGGTGCTCAGCCCCCTCGTTCAATCCTTGGTAAAAACAGGATTGGCCAGCAGGGTGGGCAAAATGCCGCCGCAGGCGCCCGCCACCCTTTAAGACCAATTTTTGCTGGCATTCAGGACAAAAAAATTCCTCTCCATTGGGGAGAGGATTAATCAGTAAATGATGGAAGTTTCCCTTGCTATCTATGGCTTGAAACATGCTCTTTCCTCCTTACATTCTTATTCGAAATTAGGAGAATAAATGTTCACTTTTAGATTCATCCACATGAAGAAAGGGAACCATGAGCAAGACGATCAGTAGGAGGCCAACCATGATCCAGGACATGCTTTCATAACCAGAGGTATCAATCAACCAACCGGCCCAGGTCTGAACCAAAATCGAGAGCAAGCTTTTGGCGGTTTGTATCAAGGCCATTCCTGTCATTACGAACCGTGAGCCAACCAGATTGTTGACCAATTTTAGAGTCAGCATAATCAAGGTCATATTGGCCGCATGTTTAGCTAGCAGTGTTCCAAAGATTTTGAGAGGGATTGGAGCAGCGAGCCCAAAGAAAACAAATTGCAAGGTCATGAAAAAAATGGGAAATAGAATCAAAATCTTGCTAGGATAGCGATCCATGAAAAGATAAGAATAAAAAATAAGGGGGGCTTCGCAGATTACCGCTAGTGACACCACTGTTGAAGCTTGACTGACACTAAGTCCACTCGCTTCTAACATGGCGGGAATGTAGGTGTGTCCGACATTGGCCACTCCTGAAAAAAGAGCAATGATCATCAAGGCAAGAAGATAGGGGCGATTTTTAAGGATATCGTTCATAAAAGATTCTTCTTGCTTTTCCTTAACAGGGGCTGTTTCCTCACTAAAGGGCAGACCCAAAACTCCAATAATGGACAAGACTAAGGTTCCTAGAAAAGTCACATAGATGGCCTGGGGATGAATCATTTGGTAGAGAATCCCCGCCATCTGAGTACCTGTCGCATAGCCAATGGTTCCCCAGACGCGAATAGATCCATACTTATAAGGTGAACGGGCAGCTAGGAGATCCATTACCGGATTAATTCCATTAATCATCATTATAGCCAGACTATACCCTAAAACCAATCCCCAAAGATGCTTAGATAGGAGAAAAATAATACCACCGGCTAAAGCCAATCCTAAACCAGCTAGCGTCACAGGTTTGATTCCCAGACGGTCATTGAGATACCCCAGGACAGGTTGAGAAAGGACCGATGTCAGGAAGGATACCGAAACGACCAAAGAAACCTGACTAGCCGAATAGCCTAAGTCCAACATGTAGATCGATAAGATAGCTGAAAAAAGAGCCCATGACAGGTAAAAAAAAGTGTACATCAAAAAATAACGAAAATATAAAGAGGCAGAACGTTCCACCAGCAACTCCTTTCAATCACACAAAAGTCGAGGAAGCGATTACTCCCCCTTTGTTTCCTATACCAATTGGATTTCAAATTCTGCATAGTCATACAATCCAAAGCCTGAATCGAAGGGTTTAAACTATCTGCAAATTTTGAATGGTACAGTAAATAAGTCAACTCCAAAACCTAGGGACTAGGCAAGAGGATACACTCAACGAAAGAAAGAGGTCAGGTATCTGGGACCCGCCTCTTTGTTCCTGCAACCATTTGGTATAGTCTTTTAGTTTATCTTTTATTACTGTGTTAGCTCGTCTTGCCGTACTTCAGTACTGTCTACGACTCGTTGCCTTGTACTAAAAGTAAACTAAAAGACTATAAAATACCTATTTGATTGTTGTTTTATCTCTTTTCTTGGATTTTTTCTTTTCCTTTGTACCCGTATTGGTGAAGAAGAGACGAATCAAGAGTAGAATCAATGCCAAGAGCAAGAAGATCGGAATCAGAAGTAACCATTGATAGTTGTCTAGAAGTGATACAAGCAAACTATTCTCCCGATTGCTTTTAGTTTGGCCGTCGGCCTTTTGAGCTGAGGCAAAGAAGGAATTATCTTTTGTTACCTTATAGGTCACATCTAATTGTTCATTGATAGGGCTTAAACCATTTTCTACTGTCAAGACATCATTCTTGACTTGAACACTTGGAGTTGAACCCTTCTTAACCGTCGCATATACGTCCTGGTCAACCTTGTATTTCTGGCCATCTACTTCAACCAAGCCCTTATCGAAAATTTTCTTATATTCGTAATCAGCGAAGGCTTTTTCTAAGAGTGCATTCCCAAATGGGTGTCGATAATATTCTCCGTCTTGATCTGCCCAGTCCCCAACTCCCATAATCAATTCAACAAAGCGCTCTCCTTTACGCTCACCAGTCGCAATATAGTTAAAGGCCCCTTTAGGACTAGAACCTGTCTTCAACCCGTCAACACCTTCCATCCCATAAAGGGCCCCTTCAACTGAATAGTTGTAAGTTTCGAAGGTTTCTTCATAAGGCGTCCCTTCTTTAACAGTAACCACTGGAGCTTTGGTATAGTTTAAGATATCTGGGTACTTGTTCACAAAATTGACACCAAGAATAGCCATATCCCGTGCGGTGGTCTGATTGGCCTGCGTGTTATCATACTTTTGCGGAGTATAATAGCCACTAAAGCTGACTGCCGCTGCTCCACTGGCATTGTACCATCGGGTATTGCTCATGCCCAGTTTTTGTGAGGTTTCATTCATTTTATCCAGGAAAACATCTGGATCGCCATTCGAGAGAAGGTCTGCCAACATAACGGTTGTTACGTTGGAGGAAGGGATGGCGGTCATGGTAATCAGCTCATCGACGGTATAGTCTACTCCGGCAACAATCTTATTATTGGAGATCGCATAGAGACCGGCTATCGCTTGTTCCCGTGGGGTTGCGGTCACCACATCCTCTTTGGAAATTTCTCCTTTGTCCAGGGCTTCGAAAACCAGGTATAGAGTCATCAGTTTACTCATACTAGCTGGATCTCGAACCAGGTCAGCATTATCTTCCCATACCACATCCCCAGTTTTTGCATCCACAATGATGGACGATTTTGGACGATGAATATCCAGAACTTCCGGATACATTTCGCGCGTGATGTCCATAAGCTCGTCAGCGGAGGCTGCAAGTGGCGTTGTAGCCAATAAGGCTGCCATTAAGAGGACTCCAAGTTTTTTCATCTGTCATCTCCTTTGTTTCAATCTCTTTTATTCTATCATACTTTTGAGTCGCTTCCTAGGAAGTCATTTTATGAAAACGTCTAACAAGTTGATTTTTAGGCATTTCCTATTTTTTCCCGAGTTTATCCCGAATTATTCATACCCTGAATATCTTTGCGTAACTATCAAAAAAATCATCAGAAACAAGCAATAAATAATTGCAATTCTGATGATTTTTATGAACGATCAAGCTTTTCTATAAATAAAGATGGGT
>NZ_JAEMED010000080.1 GCF_016458205.1 Streptococcus sp. 121
TTACCGGTTTCATAAAGGCTTACGATGGTTTCTTTGAATTCTTTACTATACTTTTGTGACATATGGACTTCTCCTTTGGTTTGAGATAATTCTACCAAATCGTGTCCATGAAATCATACTAACACCACTGTAAACTATTGAGTAGTAGATTGATTAGTGCTTCCTTGTTGCGTATGATAGAAGTATATCTCTGCCCTTTTTCAAGAGCATCTTTCGTATAAAGATATAGGAGATCTGGTGGTAGGGAATGGGAACAGTTCCCTAATAAGAGTGTTTCGTAGTATCCCCAATTTTCAATAGTTAGCAGATAGTCTGAGAGATATGCAAGCTCATCCTCTGCTAGTTTAACTTGCGTTAATCTTGAGAGGACACTTTTGATTAGAATAAAGTTTAAACGATGGTAATGTGATTGAGTTTCTTCGAAAAATTGTTTCTCTTGCTCTGCCAGTGTAAGAAGTAAGTGAATATCATGTTGATAGGCCGAACTTTGAACAGTATTCATAAAAATTGTGAATTCTGCTGGTTTATAATGATTGCAGGCCAGCAGAAACTCTTCAAACGTAGTACCGATTTTTTCCAGCAGGTAAAGAAGTTTAAAGACGGATATCTCTGTTTCTCCTAATTCAAATCTAGAAATTTGAGATTTTGAAATATCAGCTCCAGCAAGAGACGAAATTGAAATTCCTTTTTCTTCACGTAAGGCACGATACGTTTCTCCTAAAATCATAAGGTTTCCTCCTCGTTTAAGTCAAATACTATCACCATAAGCGTGCACTGTCAACTGAGTAAATATATCTATACCTGTTGTGTTAGTTAATCTTGGAAATAATAAAAAAACTTTGCGTATCATAAACTCAAAAACATTATGAGTTGAAGACATGATACGCAAAGTAAAGTACATTACTATGGTATTAAATTTCCAGTAATAGTTGGAGATAACGGTTTTCCAGTAAATTATGTGGTCACACCAGTCTCAGTTCATGATAGTCAAATCGCTTACGAACTACTTATCTCCAGCCCTTTCTCAATTATCCATGGCGACAAGGGATATGTCACGAAATCATTGAAAGAGCGTTTACTATGGTGTGGAATCAGATTAATGATTCAATTAAGTGAGAACATGAGTAACTACTCTAGACTAGAACATATCGGTATTCAGAGTATCTCCTTAAAAGTCTAGTGGTGAAAAGTCAATTTCAAAGTTCTGAGCAGTTACTCTTTTTTTTCAGAAAAAAGGGCGCACTGAAAAGAGCTAGCGAAAAATGATGTTTTTCAATCAATTTTCGCTAGATTTTCAAGGAGTGTGCAGATCCTAATAGGTATCTTCCATAAGCCTCCTTGGTGGCGTATAGAGTTGGCGGTTGCGTAGTAGCACATCCACCAGACGCACAAATTTTCTAGCAGTTAAGACGA
>NZ_JAEMED010000081.1 GCF_016458205.1 Streptococcus sp. 121
TAGGGTTGCGAGGGCGTGTTGGTTCTTAAGAACATCATCAGAATATAAAAGCCACTCATAAAGCTCTTCTGGTGCATTGTTTAAATAACCATTAACATTCCAATTACTGTTTTTATCACGTTCATACCAATCCATCACCGCCTTCGTTACTTTTGGTTTTGGTGGGAGGTGGATGACGCTATCAGCACCTACCCAAAATTTATTACTAACAACTGGGTCTGGGATTCTAACTAAGTAAGGCATAGAAGAATCATCAATTTTAATGATTTCTACGTCAACCAACACCTTATCACCGATTTTGTATTTTAGTTTTTCTGTCATATCAAATCTCCTTTATTGCTCTTCTAACATTCTTGCCAATCGCTTCCACAAAAGCTTGTAGACCATTCATAGCACTCCGAAGTCTCTGTTGATGGGATTTTTTGTAGTGAATGAATAACCTTTTCCGTGCTTTCTCAATCGCTCGATGTCTTCGTTTAGCTGTCATTCCAACCCTCCATTGATAATTGCGACTACTTCGTCTACAGATAGCTGTGTATGAACTACATGAGCATCTTCTAAAATAACTCTAGTCCAAATCTTAGAATTGTTTACGTCAAGTGGATTTACTTCTGTCTCTTCAACCATAATCACCTTGCTAGGTTTTACCCATCCTGTATCAATCTTTACTAATTTCATACTAACCTCCTAAATGACTAAAGGGCACTTCCCATTCATAATCATCAAAGGTGTAATCTGCATACTTGACAATAACACCCTTGTGAATCTCTACTTCTTGTGTAAACTCCATTCCCTGCTCGTATCCAAAAATCTTTAAGTCCACATTGTGTTTTTTTTGACAGTTCTGTATAGTTATCAGGGATAATTCCCCAAGCTTGTTTAAAATTAGGAATAGACGCAACGCCTATTTCTTCAGGAGTATCTTCATTTCCCCACGGCCAAATTTCAATTGTGTTAGATTCAATAAAAGCTCTCCGTGTATTTTTCAAGTAGAAATAATCACAGTCTTTGATTTCAAAAATTATTTCATCCCAACCATCTGAAAGAACAATTTTAGGTTCTGGACCTTTTTTTCGGCCAAAAATCGGCACTCCTAATAACTCCTGTAAATAATTAACAACATTCTGTTTTGTTCCTCGAACTTTCAAAACACCTTCGCACCAATTTGGCATACTATCCTCCTACCTTATTCTTCACCTCAACACGCTCCTTAATCTCGTCCGGCATATCCGCACCTAACACTGCTTCTTCGTAAGTCTTCTCACTTACCAAGAAATTCCCGTATCCTGCGATTGTCAGCGTGTACTTGCCGTCTTTTTCCTGTTTGTCAATGACCTTGCCAATCGTGAGACCAGCATACGACTGTCTCAACTGTACCTGCCCCATCTCCAAACG
>NZ_JAEMED010000082.1 GCF_016458205.1 Streptococcus sp. 121
TGGATTTCAGTCAATATCTTGGACAGTTTTTGATAGAATTTTGTGCGTTCTAGGCGCCCCGTGGTTGCCTGGCCTCCTTTTTCTAGTTAGTATCTTTCAGAAACTAACTAGAAAAAAGAGGGTAAATGAACTAAGCTTCTAGTTTTTCATATTCATTCGGACTTAGATAGTTTAGACTGCTGTGGCGTCTCCTTGAATTGTAAAATCCTTCAATGTATTGAAACAGACTTTGATAACAAGAATCAAAATCTTTATAGCCCATCGAATTTTCTGCATAGATACATTCTTTCTTGAGTGTCGCATGAAATGATTCAATACAACTGTTGTCATAGGGACAACCTTTTTCGCTGTAGGAATGGGTAATCTGATGTTCTTCTAAGTATTTGTTATAAGCATTGCTTGTGTATTGGCTCCCTTGATCCGAGTGGAGGATCAAATTATCTGAAATTGTTCTTGTCGATAGTGCACCTTCCAGCGTATCTAGAACTAATTGAGTATCCATATTTCTGGACAGTTTCCAAGAAATAATTTTACGTGATTTCAGATCCAAGATACTTGATAAATAGCACCAGCTATCAGATAGAGTATAGATATAGGTGATGTCGGTCACCCATTTTTGATTGAGTTTCTTAGCAGTGAAATCACGTTTGAGTAAATTAGGGCGTTCTTGTGTGACAGATTTCGTCGAACTAGTAGGCCGATATTTTTTACGAATAATGGATTGAATTCCTAATTCTCTCATTAATTTTTGAACTCGCTTTTCTGAAACTGAATACCCTTGAGCTTGTAAGTCTTTATGGATTTTTGGCGCGCCATATCTTTTATCAGATTCAAGATACGAAGCCATGATTACTTCTTTCAAATTATCATTTTCAAGATCACGACTACTAGGTTTCCGATTTTGATACTCATAGAAGCTAGATCGTGCAACCTCAAAAACATTGCAGAGACCATTAATTGAGTAGTTGTAGGTCTCGTGTAAGAATTGGATCTTTGCGAAGACTACAGCGGTACTTACTTCTTCGCAAAGATCCCTAAGGCCTTTTTTAAGATTTCATTTTCTTCCTTAATTTTTGCCATTTCCTTACGCATTTCTTGAAGATCATGGAGTGACATCTCCTCAGTATCCAACTGTTTCTTACTGTAGACTTTTATCCATTTATAGATGGTTTGATTAGCTAAACCATATTCTCGAGATAAATCGGAAACGGATTTACCGGTTTCATAAAGGCTTACGATGGTTTCTTTGAATTCTTTACTATACTTTTGTGACATATGGACTTCTCCTTTGGTTTGAGATAATTCTACCAAATCGTGTCCATGAAATCATACTAACACCA
>NZ_JAEMED010000083.1 GCF_016458205.1 Streptococcus sp. 121
CATTAGCTACAAGCTCTTTCGGGGAAATCAAACAGATCCAGTCACCTATCTCCCAGCAGTTGAGGAAGTGAAAAAACAATTTGGAATTGAGAGAATTGTCGTTGTAGCGGATAAGGCCATGAATAGTAAAACCAATGTTTCTGCCATGTTAGAACAAGGGGACGGCTGGCTCTTCTCACAGAAACATCGTGGAAAAAGAGGGGCTCCAAAGGATATCCAAGAACAGATTTTAAATTCAGAGGACTGGCACTTTAATGCGGAAGCCACATTCGCTAAGAAATCTTATATTCGAGAACGCAGGCTAGGTACAGGCAAGAACTCTCCAGTCGTTAAAGAAAAAGTTTTGATAACCTGGAATGAAAAATATGCGAAGCGCGAACAAATTCGTAGAGACGGTGCTCTTGAATACGCCAGTAAATTAACCAACGCGGAACTTTTTCGTCAGACGAGTAAAAAGGGTGGTAAGAAATACCTTGATCTATCCTATGTCGATGAGGAGACAGGCGAAATTAAGCCTTTCTCTCCACTGATCCGAATTGACCAAGAACAGGTCGATTTTGATGCTCAGTTTGATGGAATCAATGTGATTGTCACCAGTGAGACAGAGATGTCGGACGAAGCCATTCTTGATTCCTACAAGCAGCTCGGGAAAATCGAAGATTGCTTTAGGGTCACGAAGACCGAATTAGAGAGTCGACCAGTTTATGTCTGGACGGAGGAACACATAGAAGCCCACTTCTTAACTTGCTTTATAGCCCTAATTTTTATTCGGTTACTTCAATGCAGAACAGACTGGGCAATGAGTCCAGAAAGAATGATTCGGGCCTTGAATAGTGCCAAAGCAACTCGTTTACAAGATGATTACTACAGACTTCAGGAGAGTCCGGATATGCAGGAGTTAAATAAGCTTCTTGGAATTGACTGGACAAAGGGAGTTGTGAAGTTCGAGGAATTAAGAAATTATGCTAGAGGTTCATATACAACACGAAAATAATTAAAAAAGATAGCCAAAC
>NZ_JAEMED010000084.1 GCF_016458205.1 Streptococcus sp. 121
GTCTTCAAGCTTTTCTTGAAGAGAATCATTATTCCTACGTTCGTTTGAATCCACTCGAATCAAAGAAACAGATGGACGGTTTACGTGTTCGAAAAACAGATAAAATTGATGCAGAAAAATTGGCTCTTATTCAGGTAAATTCTAATCGTAAATCAACCTATATTCAAGAAGAGGTTTACAATGAACTTCGCAATCTGAGCCGTTTCTATCAAAATGTGACTGAGGACATTGTTCGAACTAAGAATCGCTTGCATAAAGTACTACAACTAACGTTTCCTGAAATTGAAGGGATCTTGTCAACACCGAGTGGTGAGCAATACTGGAATCTCATCGTAGAGTTCCCTAGCAAGCACGAGGTCCTAGCTTTATCACCGGAAGAAATAGCTGAAAAAATCCAAAATTCCACTTCAAAACGGATCTCAGAACAAAGGATTGCGAATCTCGGAGTCAAAGTACAAGAACTAGCCAATCAATCCTATTGTGCAGTCAAGAAAAACTCTTGCATGATAGAAGAAGTTCGTTACTATGCCAAAGAATTACTTCGTCTGACACAACATAGACAAAGTATTCTAGATGAAATGGTAACCTTAGCTGAGCCATTACCAGAATATGAAATCCTACTCTCCATACCTGGGATCGCTAAAACAACTGCAACCAGTATTATTGGTGAACTTGGTGATATTCGTCGTTTTAAAACACCGAATCAGATTAACGCCTTTATTGGCATTGATCTCAGACATTATGAATCAGGGAACTATCTAGCTAGAGAACACATTACAAAACGTGGGAACCCCTATGCCCGTAAAATTCTCTTCAAGTGTATTCACAATATTGTTTCAGCTAGTCGTACTAAACCCTGT
>NZ_JAEMED010000085.1 GCF_016458205.1 Streptococcus sp. 121
AAGGGAATTTTTCGACTTTTTCCAAGCGTTTAATTGCTATTGATGGAAAGACTATAAAAGGAAATGCCAGTGCCAAGCAAAATCCTCTTCATATAGTGAGTGCTTATGCAACTGACTTGGGAGTTTGTTTTGGACAGGTGGCGACTAAAGAAAAATCTAATGAAATCACTGCCATCCCTGATTTATTAGATCACCTTTCAATTGAAGGGTGCATGATTACAATTGATGCTATTGGAACTCAAAAGGAAATAGCTAAAAAAATAATCAAACAGGGTGGTGATTTCTGTCTACCTGTCAAAGAAAATCAAAAAGGATTATTGGAAGATATTGTTGCTTGCTTTTCCTATGACCAAGAGTCTGTAGTAGATTATTATGAAACTATTGAAAAAGCTCATGGTCAAATCGAAACACGAAAGTATGAAGTTGTCTACGACACTTCTTGGTTCCGAAAAGACCATCCAGATTGGCCTCATGTTCAATGTTTGGGAAAGGCTATTTGTATTATTGAGAAGGATGATAAGGTAACGCGTATCGAGCGCTATTTTATCTTGAGTACGAAGGTATTAGCTGACGAACTAGCCAGCTATGTTCGGGGCCACTGGAAAATCGAGAGTATGCACTGGCTATTGGATGTTGTTTTCCGTGAAGACGCTAATAAAACTTTAACCCAAATTATTCATACCTAACTTAAAAACCTTCCAGAAACCGTATTGATTACAGGGTTTCTGGAAGGTTCTGCTTTTCACCCATTGGGTGAAACGTTCGACTAGACAAAAAAGGAT
>NZ_JAEMED010000086.1 GCF_016458205.1 Streptococcus sp. 121
TAATCAAAACCACCCGTGAAAACGGGTGGTTTGTTCTTCGGCTGAAAGCCTCTATTACCGGCCAAAACCTAAAGGCTTGTCCGAATGGTCTCCCTTATGCACCACTTCTCCAGCTGACCCGGCTAGCGGGTTCCTTTCTGTTCTACTTCCTTATATTTTTCTGACCCGTGAATGGATCGTACTCCTCGAATATGCTTAATTGGTCCGCTATCACGTCATCTTGTAATTGATTACGAATATATTCTTCTATTCGCTTCTGATTCCTACCAACTGTGTCTACGTAATACCCTCTACACCAGAATTTTCTATTGCCATATCGATATTTGAGATTGGCATGTCTATCAAATATCATTAAACTGCTCTTTCCTTTAAGATATCCTATAAACGATGAAACACTTAATTTTGGTGGAATACTTACCAACATATGAATATGATCCTTTCAAGCTTCTGCCTCATGAATTATTACACCTTTTCGTTCACATAATTCTCGTAGTATTTGTCCAATACTTGCTTTGTATTTTCCATAAATAATTTGTCTACGATATTTCGGAGCAAAAACTATGTGGTACTTACAATTCCATGTGGTATGTGCTAAACTATTATTGTCCTGTTTCATCAGGGGGACTCCTTTCATGTTATGATATGTGGTCGGGAAACCATATCTA
>NZ_JAEMED010000087.1 GCF_016458205.1 Streptococcus sp. 121
CCATCGAAAGATCCAGTAGCGGAAGCGAAGGAAGACGCTAAGAAAGCGATCGAAGAAGCCTTGGCAGCGAAAGAAGCAGCGATTGACGCATCAGACGCAACTGATGAAGAAAAAGCAGCAGCTAAGGAAGCAGCAAAAGCAGAAGCGGACAAAGCTAAAGAAGCAGTCGATGCAGCAGAGACAGCAGATGCAGTAACAGAAGCAAAAGATTCTGGAGTTAAATCTGTAGAAGATGTTGAAGTACCATCGAAAGATCCAGTAGCGGAAGCGAAGGAAGACGCTAAGAAAGCAATCGAAGAAGCCTTGGCAGAGAAAGAAGCAGCGATTGACGCATCAGACGCAACTGATGAAGAAAAAGCAGCAGCTAAGGAAGCAGCAAAAGCAGAAGCGGACAAAGCTAAAGAAGCAGTCGATGTAGCAGAGACAGCAGATGCAGTAACAGAAGCGAAAGATTCTGGTGTTAAATCTGTAGAAGATGTTGAAGTACCATCGAAAGATCCAGTAGCGGAAGCGAAGGAAGACGCTAAGAAAGCGATCGAAGAAGCCTTGGCAGCGAAAGAAGCAGCGATTGACGCATCAGACGCAACTGATGAAGAAAAAGCAGCAGCTAAGGAAGCAGCAAAAGCAGAAGCGGACAAAGCTAAAGAAGCAGT
>NZ_JAEMED010000088.1 GCF_016458205.1 Streptococcus sp. 121
TTTCAGGAATGTATGGAATGTACTTGCCTAACTCACGGTATACATAAGTGACTGTCTTCGTACCTTCTTCAACCTTACCAGTTGTCGCATCTGATGTCGTCAAGTGACCTTGTTCATCAACTGTACCAACTTTGTACTCACCAGCTGGGACAAGTTTGTATGTCTTACCATCTTCTGTCTTGATGATTTCTGGACGGTTGTCCACGACTGTATCGTAGTCTGAATCCACATCACCGTTTTCAACATCTTTCACAGAAGTCTTGATTTGCTCACCTTCTGTATCTACGTAAGTAACAACAACTTCACCCTTCTTCACTTCAGGTGTTGGATCTTCTTTCAAGACATATTGATAAACGATGGTTTGTTTACCTTCTTTAACTTTACCAGTTTCTGGAGCATCTCCTTCATTTGAACGAACTGGTTTTGTTGTTGAAAGAACGTATGTTTTGCCGTCTTTTTCAATTTCAGCTGGTTTCGTACCTTGGTAAGCTTCACCAATTG
>NZ_JAEMED010000009.1 GCF_016458205.1 Streptococcus sp. 121
CATTGAAACAATAGCCCGTTTGACTTTCAAAAGCATAGAGAGGATGGTAGCCTGTAGCACGGTAATGGGCATTGTAATCCGAACCTTCTTGCTTCCCATAAGTTGTAAAATGAGTTGAATCGACATCTATGATAAGATTATCCAACTGATGAAATTGTAAAAAGAGTTGGATTAGTTCAAAATTAAGCTGTCTTAAAGCCTCAACAGTTTCTTCTGTTGCACGTGAAAAGAAACGCGACAGGGTTGATTGAGAGGCTACTTGTTTCGACTCTAGTAGCTGATGGAAATAAGCATCATCTTTCAATTCTTGACAGGCATAGTCTGTATCATGACCCGCTAGAATTTGAAAAATGAGTTGGATAACAATCATTGTGTCTGAGTAAAGAGGGGAATGGCGTTGATCATTAGTGACTAAATATTTGGAAATTAACTCAGCCAGCTTCAAGACCTCAAACAATTCTTTAAAGAGAATCAGTCCGCCATAATTCGTAAGATTTCCTCCCTCAAAAGAAAAATTCTTGTTTTTAGCATTATTATTTGATAGACTGAACATGTGGATTTCCTTTCTTTTTGTTGTTCTATGCACTTATATCATAAAGGGGAAATCCTTTTTTGTCTAGTTGAATGTTTCACCCAATGGGTGAAAAGCAGAACCTTCCAGAAACCCTGTGATCAATACGGTTTCTGGAAGGTTTTTAAGTTAGGTATGAATAATTTGGGTTTAATTTTTTTCGTAAGAGTCTCGCTTGATTTCGAGACTCTTTTCTATTCCAGAATATCTGGAGCATCAAATTTTTTATACTTATTGCATTTTAAACTCTGGCTTTGTCAAGCCTCTTTGATGAATTTATTGATTGCGTGTTTTCACGCCTTATCCTTAATATTCAAAGTGAATTCAACTAACTAAAATAGGAAGGTTGGGACAAAAGTCTCAACCTCGAACGATCATCATCGGCATTCCTCGTCATTTTTTTGAAATTCCGCAAGTATTCTGAAGTTGAAATTAGTTAAGTATAGTCTTTTAGTTTACTTTTAGTACAAGGCAGCGAGTCGTAGACAGTACTGAGTTACGGCAAGACGAGCTAACACAGTAATAAAAGATAAACTAAAAGAGTATATAAGCAAAAAAGCCGCTTGAGTCTAAGGATTCAAGCGGTTTTGGTATTCTTCAATAATGGCTTCTTTTTTAGCTTTGCTGAGTTTTTTGAATTGGGCTTCGGCTTTGAGGGCCTGACTTTTGTCAGGGTAGGTTTGGGTATAGACCAGGGTTACCGGGCCTTTGGCACGTGTGTACTTTGCTCCCTTACCGTCGTTATGTTGTTTGATTCGCCGTTCCAGATTATTGGTGTAACCAGTATAGAGGCTGTTGTCCCGGCAACGTACGACATAGATGCAGTCTTTATTGGCGTCCATAAATCTCTTGAATATCCGGACGATAGGATCCGTCTTCCTCATGAATATAGAGAGGAGGGAAGATTTTTAGCCCATCCGTTGAGCCATCTTTAATCGCCTCAATTAAGATCATATTGGCCTCGCGGTTTTCTTTAGGGTAAATAAATTGAAGGCGCTTGGGTGCTAATTTAAAAGCCTGCAGTGTATTTAAAATGTCTAGTAAGCGATCGGGGCGATGGACCATGGCCAGTCTACCGTTGGATTTTAGAATCTTTTGGGCAACTGCACAAATCTCCTTCAGGTTGGTTGTGATTTCATGACGGGCTAAAAGATAGTGGGGGCTATGGTTCTTGTTGGAGGTTTCACTAGCTTTGAAATAAGGTGGGTTACAGAGGATTAAGTCCACCTGACTAGGAGGTAACTGTTGGGGAAGCTCCTTTAAATCCATATTCCAAACCTGAACCTGCTGCTTTAAGTTATTGAGAGCCACAGAACGTTGAGCCATATCTGCTAAGCGCTCCTGGATTTCCACTAAAAGAATCTCCGCCTTGGTATGCTGACTAGCAAAGAGGCCTACAGCGCCGTTTCCGGCACAGAGGTCCACAATTTTGCCCTTTTTAGGGAGTTTGGGGAAACGAGACAGAAGGATACTGTCGATCGAATAAGAAAAAACTTCTCGATTTTGGATAATTTTTACCGGGCTCGTGAACAACTGATCTAGCCGTTCCCCCGGACGCAATTCAATTTCACTCATAGAACCATTATAGCATTTTGCTCAAAAATAAGGATTTCCCCTTTATCACACCTTAAAAACCCCGTATCTATAGGCTTTTTGAGGTCTATCCTTTTGTTTTTCCATAAATTTGCGCACCATTTTGCGGACTTTTCTATAAATCGCCCATAGCTTTCTCAAACAATGAGACGGCTTTTTTTGCGCTTTCTCGTGATAGATGACTATAGACATCCATGGTCACCGAGATATTGGAATGCCCTAGGCGGTGCTGGAGTTCCTTGTAAGGTATCCCAGAGTTTAGTAGCAAGCTGGCATGGGTATGGCGGAATCCGTGAAAGCCAATTCTTGGGACATTGGCTTTTTTGAAATGAGTTTGGAGACGAAAGTCCAAGTTGTCCCTTTTGGGGTATTCGTGAATGAAGTCCGAAAATACAACCGTTTCAGTTCGCCCTAGTTGCCAAGCTTCCAAGGTTTGGCGTTTCTTGTACTCTTTTAGCATGCTAACCGTTTGGGGATCTATATCTATATCCCTCTCGCTGGCCTTGGATTTAGGCGAGTTTATGCCACCTTTTAGATTGATTGTTTTTGTGATGGATACAACACCACCCGCCAAGTCAATATCTTCCCAGTGTAAAGCTATGGCCTCCCCGATACGGCAACCCGTAGCAAGTAGGAACTTATATAGCACTGTTTCATAATAATTGCGGTAGCGATTATGGTCAAGATTATCCAAGTGGTCAAGGAATCTTTTTAGTTCCTCTTTCTCAAAGTGTTTGACCTTAGTCCGTTTTGCTTTCTGAAGATTACGGGGGAGAATGACCTCCCTAGCTGGGTTGAATGGGATAACTTGAAGGACAACCCCATATTGAAGTATTCTCTTGTTGAGCGCGTGGATTTTATCATAGTGGAGATAAGCACCTTTTTCCCCTCGATTGGTTTTGCTGGCCAAGTTGTTGATGGTGGATTGAATCAAGGGAGTAGTCAGCTTATCCAACTTGTACGACCCGAATAAACTTAGAACATGTTTAAGGACGTTTTTAGTGCTTAGTTGAGTATTTACTTTCACGGTATCCTTGTAACTATCCCACCAAAGTCCTGCTAGTTCCTCGTAAGTATCCACCTTGGCAAAGCGAACCCGTGTAGATCCATTGTTTTTAAAATTGGCCACGGCTTCGATTGCCTTATGCTTGACCTCTTTTTGAGTTCTCCCAGTGACCTTGGTTTTGACTTTCTTCCCAGTTACTGAATCAGTTCCCAAGTAGACATCAGCACGGTAAATGGTAGATCCGTCTTTCTTTTTGATTTGATTGATTTTCATGATATTCCTTTCTACAGTAGGCAAGGTTATTGAAAAGGACTTAGGTATCATGAAATTTTAAGCGAGTCTTGAGCGGTAGATTGTAAGGGAAGAAGCAGGATGGGCGTATCACGCGCCACGGTTTATATTTTTACGTTCCGGCGAATTTGAGAAAGTAGAACCGCTGGAGTGGGTCGCTATTTTGTCAAAATGGCCAAAATGTGAAAATAGGGACTGTTAGGAAATGTTAAGTTTTTCCAGAACCCCAAAGAACCTAAAATAATAATGCGGACTTTTGCGGACTTTTTTCGTAGTTCAGGACTACTGACAAAAACTGACTTTTTTTCCGAAAATGTGAAGCAAAGGAACTCGTTACAAAACGTGACTTTTTTCACGTTCTAAGGAAAATCCCCAGCTATTGAATTGATCCGCTGGGCGCGTGGGTTGGCTGATGACTCCCTAAAACAGGGACTCACCGATAACATTGGATAGCTGGTTGCGTGGGTTATGGTTCTAATTTAGTTAGGTAGAACTTATATTTATTTCTATCTCTAATAATCACTGACAAGAGACCGCTATCTAATGATCCTTCATCAAAATCAGATACACCGTGAATCAATTTATTAAAGCCTTCAATTGATTTTTTTAAATATTTTATCAAACTTTCACGATCTGCAATTTTTATTTTTTCAAGTACACAAGACGAGTAGAACGTTTCTATATCGTGACGTGTAAAAGTAACTTCATCAATGCTAGATAGAGTATTTTTTATTTCAATGAAAATTTCTTCATGAAATGGAGAAGGAAGAAGATTTCCGTCCCAATCGTAAGTCCCCCATCCCCTTAAATTTTCCTCTTCATCGTCCCAATCGTATCTTGTTGAATTAACTTTAATAACTTGGTCACCGTCTAATTTCTGTATCAAGCTATTGATTTCTATTCCCATAGCTTCAGCGATTGATTTTAAAGTCTCAAAAGTTGGAGCAATGGGTTTGTGAGTTTGAGGATTTTCTCCTTTCTCTAACATTGATATATATCCTTTTGTTTTCCCTATTTTGTCGGCAAATTCTTGCATAGTTAGCTTGTTACTTTTTCTATATTCTTTTACAATATCGCCTATTTTCATTATCATTTCCTACTTTCATCTACTCTTGTTTAGTGTATTATACAACGATTTCTAAACAATATCAATTATTTTGTTTAATACGCTTGACAATAATAGTTTAATACGCTAAACTCAATATAATCCATTGTTTAATGGATTTAACTTTTGATGAAGGAGGAAAAACTCTTGAATGGTAAAAGAATAGCAGAAATGAGAAAACTTCAAAGACTTTCTCAAGAGGAATTGGCTGAAAAAGCAAAAGTATCTCGTTCTATTATTTCCTTTTTAGAAACTGGAAAAGAAAAAGATGTAAAGCTTTATACTCTTATTAGAATTGCTAACGCTCTTGATTGTAAAGTTGAAGATTTTTTATAATCAAAAAGTTTAATTCGTTGAACTTTTTTATAAAACATAAGGAGTAGAACCATGAAAACAGAACAATGGAACGGCTATCCCATTCGGTTTGTAGACCATGAAGGCGAATGGTGGGCGGTAGCCAAAGATATTACAGACGCCCTAGGAATTAAGAACACAGGGGACGCCCTAAAAAGATTAAAGGGTGTAGCTATTACCTATACCCTTACAAATGGGGGAACTCAAAAAGTTCTTATCATTGATGAAAAATCAATCTATAGACTTGTTTTCAAAAGTCGCAAAAAGGAAGCTGAACAGTTTCAAGATTGGGTTTTTGAAGTGATCAAGAACTTACGTCAAGCGACAGGACTAGAAGGGTTCGAAGTCTTTCGAATGTTGGACAAGGAACATCAAAAGCAAGCTATGAAGCGCTTGAGTGATGGCCTAGAACACGCGCAACAGGTTGACCTTATCAAGGCGAACACCATTGCTAATAAGGCAGTATCCAACTTATACGGACTTCCGAAGATGGTCAAAAAGAATGCTATGAGTGAAGCCATGTTGAAGGACAGGGAGCAAATCCTTGATGATACTGTAGGACTTATGACGGTCAAAGAACGGTATGGCTTACCTATCAGCGTTTCAAAGGCAATTTACAACAGGAACAGACGGGCTTAGGAGGAAAGCAATGACAGACAAAAGAACACCCCAACCCTATGACATTCTGACAGACTATGACAGGCTAATAAAAAGTGCCAGTCAAGTCTTGGGAGTCTTAGAACAGTTTGACGGATTTAAGTCAACACAAACCGTGGCCGTCCCAGTTTATGCCTTACGGGCTATCTTGGACGAACATAGAGCCGTAACCAAAGAATACTATTCCGCTATTTTCGCCAAAACTAACTAGAGCGGAATAAGTAAAAAATCTGATCGTATAGTAAAACCCGCAGACACAAAAAAGACCCATTGGGAATCAGCCAATGAGTCAGCACAAAAAGTAAAATCAAAACCAAAATCACAAATAACGTAGGCAAGGTTATTGTAAGGGACTTAGGTTATTGGATTTATTTAATTATAGCACAGAAATTGGCCTTTTCGGCCATCTTAAAAGGAGAAATCAGGAATGAAAAAAGCTAGCGTTTGGACGATTGACAAGAGCAGATACACGGCCGAAGAATTGGAAAAGATGAGACTTAGGGACGAAAGTAAGAAAAGAGCCGATAAGTTTTTCAAAGATTTGTACGGGCAAAGTGTTTCGTGGGTGATTGTGGCTAATATCATGGAGCAAGGAAGCCGAGCAGGGGCGAAACGTTTCCGTACATTTGAAGAAGCGTGGGACGTTTTGCCGTTTGAGCAAATCACAGAAATCATTTTCCGAGCAGTGAACGGCCTTCTGTGTGCTGAAAAGGATACGGGTCAAATGGCAGAACTTAAAGTAAAAAGAAAAGGAGTAGGCGCATGATCACAGAACTAAACTTGTCACCAGCAGGGCAAACAGTAGCCATTTTGGTTCTGCTGGGCTTGCTATGGCTGGTACTCAAACACAGACCGACCAGAATCAGCCTAGACGAGCCGAAACCCGAACCCGTGGAAGAATCTACCACAATGGATTTAAATCCCGACTATGGCCGATATGTATGGCTTGCTGGGCGCTATTACAACTAGGAGGGAATGAATGACAGACATCGAAATCAGATTGTTGCGATTGATCCCCGTAGGGAGTGACAGACCTATCAATACAAATGAATTGAGCCGAATCCTCGGGGTTGATGAACGAGCGACAAGAAAAATCATAAGCCGACTAATTACCAAGTACGGTGTACCGATTGTTGCCAAGCGTGGAATCAATAGCGGTCACTATATCCCAAGGAATGAAGTGGAACGGCTGGAAGGTATCAGAGAGTTACAGGCGCAACATCAAGCGGAAGGCAAGCGCCTAGACACACTTATCATGGCCGACCTGAACCGCCGTGATGAATTGCTGGAGGAGTACGGAAATGAAAGTATTGAGTGAAGAAGTAGGGCGGGAGTTGGTAACGGAAATTCTCGGAAGTGTTGAGGAATATATCAATGCAAGGGAGAAAATCCCCCGCAGGCTAACGGGTTTGATGACTAAAAAAGAAATTTTTGAGGAGTTAGACATCAACGGCAACACCTTGAAGCGCTGGGAATCACTTGGGCTAAAAAGATACATGCCCCCAGTTGAAAACACCAAGAAAGCCTATTACCGAGTTAGTGACGTATTGAAATTTTTAGGAGCAGAAAGATGATTTATACAAGTATAGGAGTGCAAAATAGACGACTGACCCTAGTAGGTTCTGGCATGAGTTCGTGGGACTATTTGGCTACTTTAGAGCCTGTACCTGTCCCATCTACCGCAGGACTCGGTCAATGGAAGAAAAATCAAGCCCCTTATTGTATCGCTGGAACAGTTGAATCTGAAGCAGACGGGAGTTACAAACGAAATAACAAAAGTCTTGTAGCGCGTGATTTGATTTTTCTTGATTATGATGATCTGGAGGATCAACATTCTTTCTTTGAGGCTGTGAATGAGGTTCTTAAAGATTACAGTTTTTTGCTTTACCCAACTATTTCATACAGTCAAGAGAAGCCAAAATACAGATTGGTAGTCAAGCCGAGTGAAGAGATGGACGAAGTAAGCTATAAAGCTACTGTTAGGGAGATAGGGGATAGAATTGGTCTCCCTTATGATGGGGCTTCTCTTACATGGTCACAATTGCAAGGCTTGCCAGTGGAAACAAAGGCAATGGCTGGGGCTATCCGCTTCCAGAACCTGGGGCAGGACTATCCGATACAAAAGATTGGAAAGGCCGAGGTGGTCGGTGTAACTTCTCCTAAAAGTTCGGGAACTATATCAACTACTTATAGCGGTGACTCAATCACCATGCGAGTTGTTAAAACTCTTTTGAATGGTCTAGGAGACGAGGGAGGGAGAAATGTTGTGCTGACTCGCTTTGTGGGGCTTTTATACTCAAAGTATGTCCGTTGTGATGTTGCTACAGCGTATGAGTTGGCGAAAATTGCCAACAGCGTTACGGCTGACCCCTTAAAGGCGGAAGAGGTTGACAGAACTTTTGAAAGTATCACGAGAAGAGAAATTGAAAAAAGGAGATTGGGTTTATAGATGAATATTGAAGAGTTGACCCTAAGCATGAATCAAGCTGGGGCGGAGCATGATTTTAGCGAGATTGAGAACACGGCGGATTTGTACCGCAGAATCAAGCAAGCTGGAGATTTTTGGAGGGTAGAGCATACAGAAGAGCGAACTATCACAAAAGGGCCGAGAAAGGGGGAGGTGGAAACAAAAATCCCTATACCGTCCCCCGTGGATGTTGCGGAGAATTTGAATAAGCTATGCCATTTCACCTTTATTGGTCGGGGAGGAATTTCAGACAGTAGTCCCGTCTATACATTTGATTGGGATAGTGGGATATATTCCCATAGTCGGGATTTACTTTGGCGATTATGCAGGGCTTTTGATAACCGCTTGAAGTCTGCTCACTACAAAGAGGTTGAAATGCAATTAAGGACTATGATAAAGATGAGGCGACCGCTGGAGGATAGAAATCTTATCCCCGTGAACAATGGAATTTTTAACCTTAAAGACAAGACTTTCAGACCGCACGCGCCCCAGTATATCATCACTAGTAAAATCAAGACTAGTTACAACCCAGAAGCGAAAAAGCCAATACTAGGGGGCTGGTTTGATTTTGATGAGTGGCTAGATGGTATTGCAGTAGGTGATAGGGATGTTGTTACGCTCCTATGGCAGATCATGAATGAAGCCATCAACCCAAACCATACAAGAGGAAAAATCGTTATTCTTCTAGGGGACGGAAATAACGGGAAAGGAACCTATCAAGATTTATTAAAAAATCTGATAGGACAAGAAAATATATCCGCTTTGCGTCCGTCCCAGTTTGAAGATCATAAGACAGCTTCTCTTCTTGGTAAGGTTTGTAATATTGGGGATGATATTAGTAACAAGTATCTGGACGAGGTGGCTGACTTGATGAGTATAGCAACAGGCGACACGGTCATGGTTAACCCTAAACATGAGAAACCTGTGGAATTGACCCTAAAGCCTTTATGCTTATTTTCAGCTAACGCTTTACCGAATAGCCGAAACAAATCTCAAGGGTGGTATAGGCGTTTGTGTATTGTCCCATTTAATGCCGACTTTAACGGACAGAAGGAGCGTCCTGAAATCAAGCAAGTGTTTCTAAAGGACAGGGAACTGTTGGAGTGGGTTCTGTTTAAGATATTGAATAGTCCTAATTTTGACAAATTCATAGAACCAGAAGCAGTGAAAGAAGTTCTTGAGAATTACAAAGCAGATAATGATCATATCCTGCTATGGCTTACGGAGTTTTATATCCCCAATGGATGGCATGAGATGAAGCATGTTCCTTTATTCATAGCTAAAGAGCGACTGAAATCATTTCTGTCAGATATTGGAGCAGACAATCCGAAGACAACCAATTTTGGGCGGAAAGTCGTACAACACTTAGAAAAAGAGACCAAGAACAAGTACAGTTTGAGAAGCGGAAGGGTGGAACTCAAAGACAGGGAGGCTTTAATTGATGGAATCTGGGAAACGGATAAGACGCAAGAATCAACCCACGGTATACACAAAGAAGATTAAAAATGAATATGTGAGAAAGTGAGAAAATTGGTGAGACCTTTTTTTTGAAAATCTCACCCCTAAAACCCACTAATAGCAACGTTTTTCCCTATTATGTGAGAAGGTGAGGTTTTTAATTCTATTATGGGTGAAATACAGAGAACAAAAAAGATTTCCTTTTATTTTATATATAATGGAAAACCAAAATCTCACATCTAACTTTTTGGGCTAACCCCTTGGTACATAAGGGTTTACGGAGGTTTTTAAAATCTCACCTAAAATCTCACATTTTGGAAAAATTAGACAAAGGAGCTAAAAATGAGCAAAAAAAAGACTTAAGCTATTTATCCCCCAAGACAAGTTGGGTGTAGAAGGTAGCCTTGAGAGTTTTGAAGATATGGTTAACGAGTTTTTGAAGTCTCCCCATGTTGGGGACGTGAGAACCTACCCTATCGGCGAAGGTCTAGCGGTAGAGTACGTAGATTTGAAGAGTGTTAGGGAATCGTTTAGAGAAGATTGAAGGAGAGTAGCAACATGACACTAACAACATTTAGAAATAACAACGCCTTGGGTGACATTGAAGCCCGTTTCGTAAAAGAACGGATTGGCCAACTTTATCAGCTTGAGAAAACCGACCTGATGGAATTGGTCGCCTTGTATGAAATTGATTTACTAGATTACATTGACCGACTTTTATCAGATAACCCAATCCCATTGGATCATGATACGGCATACAATTCCCTATCAAACATGGAAGAAGGGGCGTTACTGACATTGTTGTCCGTTGATACAGAACAGGAATATGATGGCTTACATCAGTACGCAGAGGGTGAGGCCTAGATAATAGCAAAGCAGGAGGAGAGAAAAGATGCAATTCGAAAACAAAAAACTAAATGATAAGATGGCTATAACAAACAGAAAAAATCTAAATAATATGGCGGAAATGGTCGATGAACTTGTCGAAAAATTGAAAAATAGGGGAGTACCGGCTACCCCTGACGTGATTTATGAATCACTGGGCATGCAGTGTGAGAAGTTTTCGTTTAATGTGGTTGAAGGAGATCTATCAAGCGCCAATAAAGCAATGAATCATATTCGGGGTTTTTTCGTGAAGAAGGGTGGAAAAGTTATTGGTGTACACCAAAATTCAATACCTAATCCTGAAAAAGGAACTAGGGAACTAATATTTTATGTTGGTTACTCAGATAAGTTACTAAAGAGAAACAAAGGGCAGAACAATGCAGTCGAGCGTACTATGGGGGAGGTATACGGCGTAGACAAAATGATGAATACTTTATCTAATCAAAGCAAAACTAAAAAAAATTGATTTTAGACTTTTTTAAAACGAGGTGAATCAATGAACAAACCAAATAGAATTGAAGAAGGTTGGCTTTTCTTTTTGAAAGATGGTAAAATAGATAGTGTCAAGTTACCGCAATATGGCAAGGTTGTCTTGAGTGTTACCGATGGCAATATCGTATTTGCGGAAACTAGAACACAAGAAAAATTATAGCTGACTGAAAAAATCAGAGGCACGATATAAGAGCGTAAAATGCTTTTAGTCGTGCCTCTTTTGTTTTGTCAAAGAAAGGATTTAAAAATGGAATTACAGGAAGCAAAATCAATTTATCATGCACTTAGAAATGATTATAGTTTGTTTTTAGGGGATAAGAAAACCTTTTGGGAATTTTCAGAAGGTGAAGACTTATATACGATATTGGGAGTGTATGAGGATATTAAACCTTACCTGACTAAACCACAAGTAGGTTCGATTAAAAAAGTGTTAGAAAAATACGAAGATTTTCAAGAACGTTGGTATGCCTTGCATAGTAAAGTTTATGATGAAAAACACGAAATTGAAAGTAACAAATTATTAACAAGAAAACAGAAAGAAGAGGCACTTTTATCTTTACGGGAGGAAGTAGAAAAAGAACTTACAAAGTTGAACGATCTATCTCAAAAGAATCAATCTGAACAGTTTGAGGTGAATTCGTTTGCGATTGAATTTTTGAAATCAGTTGAGGAAGTTTTAAAAACGAAGATGCCACAAAAGTTAGCCCCTCGAAATCTCTATGAACTAGACACGGTTAGCCCAATGTATAAGGAACAAGTCTTAGATAGAATTTGCCCACCTTTTGTGCCGTACGAAGAACGCAATTGGGGATATTATCAAAGTAAAGGGCTTGATGTACGTTTTGTTAAGTTTGTAGATAAATTGCTAAAACAAACCGTAGGGCAGTTTGCGGAAGATTGGCGACAAGGGCAGTATGCTAAACAACTAGGATACACCAATGCGACAGAGTGGAAAGCTAAAAAGTTTGAAGAATATCTAGAGGAGGAAGATCTAGAACAAATTAAGGAAGTAAAAAAAGAGATGGCCTTCCAGAGATTACAAGAAGAAGGAGGAAAAGAAAAAGCGTTTGGTTGGTTTGATAAGATCATCAACGGCTGGCGTCCTGAAGAAGAATAATGGAATTTGAAGTGCTGGGTTAGCGCCTAGCACTTTTGTATTTGTAAGGAGGAAGCTCGTGACGAATGTTAAAGACAGATTAAACAGACTCAAGAAAATCCCTAAACGCTTGCAAGAAATCAAAAGGGAAATCGAATACTTGGAGAGTAACTTAGCCTCCCAGAATCTACCAAACGAATCAACAACAAAGAATTACAAGAACACCGCTGAAGATAGAATCATCAATGCAATTGACAGATTGTCAGAATTAAAAAGAGAAAGGTATACCATCTATTGTGAGTATTCGGATATGATTAAAGTTATTGAGCAATTGCCTGACCTTGAGGATAATCTAGTCTTACGGCTTTTGTACGTCAATGGCCATAGCTGGAACGAGGTCGCCAAGAGCATGAAGATGAGTTCCAGCACTGTACAGAGGGTTAGGACTAGAGCAATAAAGGAGTTGGAAGAGTTGCTGGAAGACAACGCCACAGAATCCAACTAGACGAACGAGACCATGCCATTTTGAAGTGTTAGCCGTTAACTGGTAAGATTATCCCATCGAACACTAGAACGCCATACAGGGCGAATGAGGGGGATTGTAGAAGGTGGATGAATTAAGCAAGCACGCCGTGAGAGTGTTGAAAAATTACCGAGGTTTCCAGCAGTTGGCAGAGAGTTCTGGCAGACCTTTTTCAGTCCGTGGGGGAGAACTGGCGGAAGAGATTGAACGAGTTACCGACAACCTAGATGAATTGGTTAGGGCTATCCTAGTCAATCAGTACATGATAAGGCCTAAAGATAGATTGTCACGGATAGCATTCTGTAAACACTATGGCCTGACCGTGAAGGAATATGATCAAGTAAAAAGCGAGGCCTTGCATGAGTTCGCCAATGCATATCTAGGAGGTTGCTTGCTGGAGTTGGTGGAATGTGAACAGGCAGAAACCTAGGACTTGCTGGAAGCCATTCTGACACCCATACAGTAACAGTAAAACGCAGTAGGTAACAGAACGAAGCTCGAAGGAAGCACGAGAACACCCCCACCCTGAAAAAATTTGAGTTTAAATTTTGTTTCGCCACCGGTGGTGGGGTCGATTACGGAGATATACGCCTGTTTCGCGTACGACCCCCCCTCCCCCTGATTTTTATCGTATTTAGAAATGCGTGTGTTTTTAAAAACACAATAGTAGTGCGGGTCTGCTGGGATTTGGTTGAATCAATTCGCTGGAACTCTTACTCAAAAACGAGTGAAAAAACAAGCAGATTTTTGTCGTTTTTGACCCAATATGATTGTGTTATACTTGATTTAGGCAATAAAAAAAGCGTAGCTGGTCGCCACGCCATCCTTGCCTACTGAACCCGTAAAATGTTAGTGCCCGTTACAGGGCTTTTTTTTGCGCCAAAATTTGCGCACCCTTGAGGGTATGGATATGGATAGATATGAATAGGTGAAAGTGCCACAAATGCCTAAAAGTCAGCGTTTTAGGGGGGATATGAATAGATATGGAGGCCCGCGATTGAGTTTGCTCAAAAATAAGGACATCTGTGAAAGGTTGTCCTATTTTAAATGATAAATGGAAGAACTTGTTTTGATCATAGACAAGGAACTTCTTTACAGACGGGTCTTTTCATGATCATTGATTTCCTAGCTCTGGTTTTCTTTGAAAATTTCTGACAATAGGTGTAGAATAATCTTGGAAGTAAAGTAGAGGTTCTATTCATTCATATCGGCAATGATTTCTTGAACACTCTGAATTTTTATAGCGTTTAAGAACGCTCTCTGGTCTATCTGAAGTCTGGAGATCGAAAAAGGAGGTCAAGATGACAAATGCTGAAAAAATCCCTGACGTCAATACAGATAATTTTCAAGAAATTGAAAACGACGTTCATCCAAATAAGAAAAGAAGATTGTGGAGTATGACCCTACAAGATGGCTATTCAAAATCTGAAGTCGATTTAAAGCTGGATAAAATCGAATCGGATATGCACCATGGATTTGAAAGTGTAAATATACGTTTCCAACATTTGGGGACAGAAATTGATAGGCGCTTTGAACAGGTGGATAGACGATTTGAACAGGTGGATAGACGATTTGAACAAATTGATGAGCGGTTTAACAAAATGGAACAGCGTTTTGATCAATTCCAAAACCAAATAGTAACCATGATCGAACAGTTGGATCAGAGATGGGAAGTCAAGTTGGAGAATTATTTTTACAAGCAAGATGCAGAAAGAAGAAAGGAACAGCGTATCTTTTTTAGATGGTTGATTGGATTTGGCTTCATGTTGATGGTTACGGTCCTCGCCAATTTCATCTCGCTTCTTTTTAAGTGAGTTTGATTTCCTAAAAGAATAGTGTTCGAACAAAGAAAAGTGAACCCCAGTTGGTCACTCCTAGTTAGGAGTCTCGGGTTCACTTTTTTATAGTTCAGTCAGTCTAAATTTCCTGATACTCAACTTCCAAGGCTCGTTGAACGGCTGGACGCTGGGCGATTTTGTCAGTCCAAGCTTGGAGATTTTTGTACTCTTTGACATTAAGGAAGAGGCCGGCTTTATCCCAAATCTTGTCTTGGGCGAGACGACCGTACCAGGACCAGATGGCCATATCCGCAATGGTGTAAGTATCGCCGGCAATATAGGGTTTCGTTGCGAGCTCCTTGTCTAGAAGGTCTAGCTGGCGTTTCGCTTCCATGGCAAAACGATTAATGGCGTATTCAATCTTTTCAGGAGCGTAGTGGAAGAAATGACCAAATCCTCCTCCCAGGAAGGGAGCAGCCCCTGTTTGCCAGAAGAGCCAGTTGAGAACTTCATTGCGTTCTGCAGTGTCACTTGGAAGGAAGTGATTGAATTTTTCTGCGAGGTAAAGGAGAATGTTTGCGGACTCGAAAATCCGAACTGGCTTGTCACCAGAGAGATCCAGAAGTGCTGGAATTTTAGAGTTAGGGTTAATGGCTACAAAGTCGGAACCGAATTGATTCCCGTCTCCAATTTTAATACGAAAAGCATCATAATCTGCTGCAGAGACTCCAAGTTCTCGTAACTCTTCAAACATAATAAGTGGTTTAATTCCGTTTGGAGTTGAAAGGGAGTAGAGTTGGAAAGGTTTGTCGCCTCGTGGCAATGTTTGTTCAAAACGACTTCCAGCTGTTGGCTGATTAAGGCCACCCCAGGCTCCTCCCATTGCGGAAGGGTTTTCCCAGATTTCTGGTAATTTGTATTCTGACATAATGGACTCCTTGTTTCATTTGCTACCGTTATCCTAGCAAATTCAACCAAGCTTTTCAAGTTTTTGCTAAAGTTAATTCTAACTTAACTTCAAAATCAGAATACTCGAATAATTTCAAAAAAATGACGAGGAAAAGTGACGATGGTAGAACTAATGGTTCACCGAGGAGCTTTGACAATGTCAGATTTTGAAATTAAAAGAGTATAAAAAAGCTGAGACGAAGGTCTCAGCTTCAAGTTTAGGCTCTTCATCTAGGCTGTTGCCATCATCTCTTTGGGATAATAGCGCTTGGAGAAGAGAATGAAGATTAGGGTAAAGATTGTTGCAAGCACTAGGTAGACTGGCCACGTATTGGCTGTGAGAGTGCTGATATGCAAGAGTCCTTTGAGGAAATAGGCGGAGAGGAAGAATCCTCCTACTGACCAGAGTATCAAGCCCACGCGCCATAGGTTGAGTGGGAGGCAGGCCCGGATAACGGCTAGGAATGAAATGGTTCCGAGTAAGTAGTAGGAGAGAGTGCCGATTTCCATACTTGACCAACCGGCAATACTTCCATAAATTTGACTAAAGAGCACAGATACAATAATCATCAAGGCGTTTGGAAGAGCTAGGAACATGGACTTCTTGAGGAAGTGAGGCTCTACTGGTTTGATGTTGCGTTCGAAAGTCAAAACAAATGGTGGGAATCCTTCGACGAATTGATCGACCAAGGTAATTTGGATTGGGATAAACGGGAAAATCATGATCCAATCTGCCCGGAAGAAGAGGACAGTGGCCATACAGATGATACTTAAAATGAAGGAGTAGATTGTTTTAATAAAGAAGATTGGCGCAATCTTACCGATATTATTCACAACGCGCCGACCTTCAAAGAGAATCTCAGGTACATCGTTAAAGTCAGAGTTCAAAAGTACTAAATTGGCAATTTGTCGAGTTGCCGGATCCCCTTCTGCCATCACAATGGACACGTCAGCTTCGCGAAGGGAAAGAATATCATTGACGCCATCTCCAGTCATGGCAGTGGTGTGTCCTGCTGTCTTAAGGGTTTGGATAATCAAGCGTTTTTGGTGAGGGGAAACTCGTCCAAAGATTGCTGTAGTAGGAACTGCCGCTTCTAATTCTTCATCTGTGACTTTAGAGCAGTCTAAGAATTGATCGTAGTTGTGGAAACCAGCCTTAGCAGCAACATTCGAAACAGTGACAGGGTTGTCCCCAGAAATGATTTTGAGGTCAACGTTTTGAGAGCGAAGGTATTCCAGCGTTTCTGCAGCACCTTCACGAACCGGATCGGAGATTTCTAAAATTGTCAAAGTCTCGAGGTTATCTGGCAGAGAAGGGTGTTCCAAGTTGATAGGGTCTGGGCTCCATGCGAAGGCTAGGACACGAGAACCACGTTCTTGAGCAGCTTGAATAAAGTCAGTTGTTCCTTTTACTAAGAAGTCTGTTGCTCCGAGGTAGAAACTGCCTTTCTGTTCAAATTGGATGGCTCCCCATTTTCGATCGCTGGAGAAAGGGATAACAGCTGCCAAGACTGCTTCCGTCTCTGGTTGTGAAACAAAGTTGCGGATGGCACGCGCTGTTGGATTTTTATCCTCGGAATGGCTCATGTAGTGCGCCAAGTTTTCCAAGATGGTTTCCTTGGATAAATCTGTGGAAAGGACTTCTAAATCTTCAACGGTCATTTTCCCTTCCGTAATGGTTCCTGTTTTGTCTAAACACAGGGTGTCCACTCGGGCTAGGGTTTCCACAGAGTACATTTCCTGAACCAAAACCTTACGCATTCCCAGTTTGATAACAGCTGTTAGCAGGGAGGTGATGGTCAAGAGGGCAATCCCTTTTGGCAGCATACCCAAGAGAGCTGTGGAGGTATTTACCACTGAATCTTTTAACGGAAGCATTTTCATGACAAAGGCTTCAAAGAAGAGAATCAAACCGAAGGGGATAATGATTTTTCCGGTAAAATTGGCGATTTTGTTCAATTCGGAGAGTATCTTAGAGTTGATGGGTTTAACTACTTTGGCTTCGGTCATCAACTTGGCAGCATAGTTGTCGGCACCGACCCGAACAATCTGTGCTTGAACCTGACCGGATGCAAGGAAGGAGCCGGAAAGCAACTCGTCTTCGATATTCTTAGGAACAAGATCACTTTCACCCGTCAGCATGGCTTCATTGGCTTCAGCCATTCCCGAGATCACCTGAGCGTCACTAGGAACTTGCTCACCAGCGGCAAGTAGAATCACGTCGTCTAGCACGAGTTCTTCAGAATCTACTGCGATTAATTGGCCGTCACGGTAAACCTGCACCTGCTCTTTATTGAGCAGATTGAGTTTATCGATCATGTGCTTGGCCCGAAGTTCGGTCACAATTCCGGAAAAGGCGTTAAAGCAGATAACCGCGAAAAAGACTAGGTTGGACCAGGCCTGAACCAACATCAGGGCGACCGCAATCGCAAAGTTGAGGGCATTAAACAGGGTGAAGACATTTCGCTTCACAATGTCCCAGGTGCTGGTCGAAGCATCGGCGTTAAATTGGTTGACCTTATTGCGTGCAAGGCGCTCGTCAACCTGGGCTTGTGTTAGCCCAATCAATTGTTCTTTCTTATCCATATCTCTTATCTTATCAGATTTGTTTTAAAAATACTATTTGCGTGCTGAAAAAGCTTGGGGTATAATGTCAAAAAAGGAGAGAATATGTTTTATACTTATCTGAGAAGTCTGGTCGCCCTTTTGTTATGGGCTGTAAATGGCCCCGCTCGTTATGAAAATCTTGATAAATTACCAGACCTTGAGACCAATTATGTGTTAGCAGCGCCCCATAAGACGCTCTGGGATCCTGTTTACCTAGCTTTTGCGGCTCGGCCTAAGCGCTTTATTATTATGGCCAAGCAAGAACTCTTTAAAAACCGTATTCTTGGTTGGTGGATTCGGATGTGTGGGGCCTTTCCGGTGGATCGGGAAAATCCAGGTCAAGAAGTTTTGAAGTACCCTGTGCGGATGTTGCGAAAAAGTAATTTTTCGCTGATGCTGTTCCCATCTGGAACCCGTCACTCTTCTGAACTCAAGGGAGGAGTAGCTGTTATTGCTAAGACTGCTAAAGTTCCTATTGTACCAGCCTTTTACCAAGGTCCAACAACCATTGGCGGGCTTTTGAAGGGCCAACCAGTTACCATTCGAATTGGAGATAGTCTCGATATGAGCGACATCAAGCGCCTCAATAGTGAGGGACTAGCAGAAGTTTCCACGCGTCTCCAGGCTTCCTTCGATCAACTGGAAGCGGAAATCCAGCCGCAGGGGCGCAGCCTCTTGACTTGGTTGATTCTGCCTATCCGTCTTGTGGTTTTACTCTTTGTGTTGGTCTTGATTCTTTTGACCGTCCTCTTTAGCTGGATTGCCTCTTTTGTCTATCAACCAACTATTGATGTGAAATAGTTTTTTCTTTTTTTCTCCGAATAAAAAAGTAGGAGGAACGCCTATGCACAATTGGAAAGAACTGATTCGCCAAAACGCTTTGCCACTGCTCCTGGTCCTAGGAGTAGTGGCTTTTTTCATCTATAAACAAGTGACATCCCAGCCTCAGGTGCAAGCACCTGTCGTGGCGGTGTCCAAAACAAGTCAGACGCTTCAAAATACGGAGGAGCAGCCAGTAAAATCTGAGACTGGAAAAATCACGGTGGATGTTAAGGGGGCGGTACACAATCCTGGTGTCTATGAACTGTCCAGCCCAGCCAGAGCCCAAACAGCTATTCAAAAAGCAGGCGGCCTAACTTCAGAGGCCGATCCGAATGGACTCAACCTGGCTCAATTACTCAAGGATGAAGCGGTCGTCTATGTCCCTCGAGAAGGTGAGGTTCCTACCATCGCGTCGGCAGCATCGGTAGGGGGGAAAGCAGTTGGTTCGTCTGACTCTGGAAAAATAGCTCTCAATCAGGCTAGTGCAGAAGACCTGCAAAAAATCCCTGGAATTGGCAAGAAACGCGCAGAAGATATCTTAGCTTTTCGGGACCAAAACGGAGGTTTTCAATCCATTGACGACTTGAAAAAAGTATCAGGAATTGGGGAGAAAACCTTGGAAAAAATCAAGGATCATGTTCAAGTGGATTAGAGGAGGGGGACTGTGATGAAACAGTTCGTTCAAAGTGTTTCCCAGAAACTGTCACTTCCTCATGTCGCTTTTCTGGCAGGTTTATCCTATTTTACTTGGGCCACTCTCCATCCTTTGCTGATTATTTTCTGGCTACTGTCAATGTGCTTCCTTTACTGGAATCAAGGGAGGGAGGTCTTTTTGATGCTGACTCTGATGTTACTGATCTTAGGCGTTACTTGGCAGTTGCGCCAGAAGCTCAGTCAGGACAAAGCGGCAATGGAGCTGGAGGCTCCTCGTCAGGTTTTTCTTAAACCAGATAGTTTGATTTACGAGGAGGAGAGTCTCAAGGGGGTCGCACAATGGGAGGGGCATTCTTATCGCTTTACCTACCGATTAAAGGAAGGAGAAGATCTTCGTTTTTTGCAAAAGGGCACTAGTTTGCCATCACTTGTGATTGAAGGAGAACTGGGGGAAGCGCGTGAGCAGGAGAATTTCGGAGGTTTTGATTATCGGGCTTATTTAGCAAAACAAGGGATTTACCACACCTTGAAGATTACCAAAATCGAACAAGTGACCTGGCAGGAGACATGGAATCCTATCGACAAGCTATCCATTTGGAGGGCCGCTTGTATCGGCTGGATTCAATCCACCTATCCAGAAGAATTGGCCTCTTACATGACGGGCTTATTACTGGGCTATCTGCCAGCGAGTTTTGAAGACCGTGGACAAGTTTATCGCCAGTTGGGAATTTTTCACCTTTTTGCTCTTTCAGGCATGCAGGTTGATTTCTTCACCAAACTTTATAGACGAGTGTTTGCTCGCTTGGGGCTGACCAAGGAAAGTCTCAATCAACTTCAATGGGGCTTTTCCTTCATGTATGCTGGTCTGACAGGTTGGAGTCCGTCCGTTTTGCGAGCCTTGGTTCAACAACAATTAGCTCTTTTGGGTCTGAGAGGAATGCAGCAGTTCTGGGTACTGATCTTACTGCTGGCCGGACTAGCCCCCCACTATTTTCGAGATATGGGAGCCATCTTGTCCTTGAGCTTTGCCTTTGTTTTGCAAGTTCTGGCTCAAGATAGATGCCTAGCGACTGGTCGGAAGCAGGCTCCCATTCTCGCCCTTGCAAGTTTGCCCGTTCTTTGTCTCTTTTTTAGTGAATACCAGCCCTTTGGGATTCTTTTGACCTTTTTATTGTCTCTTCTTTTTGACCGGGTTCTTCTTCCCCTTTTCTTGATTTTACTCTTCTTCGTTCCTTTGACAAAAGGGGAAGAGATCAACAGTCTTTTACAAGGTTTGGACTGGTGCTTGCAAATGGCCCAATCCTATTTACCTGGCCCCATCATATTCGGTCAACCGTCATTGCCAGTCTTTCTTGGCTTATGTCTCTGTCTGGCCTTTATGTGGGATTTTCGTTCCCATAAAAGACGATTCCGCCTTTGTTTTTCCCTCTTTCTAACAGGGTTACTCCTGACTAAATTTCCCTTGGTTAACGAAATAACCCTGGTCAATATTGGACAAGGTGACAGTATTTTTCTCAGAGATTGGCAAGGACGACATGCCCTCATTGATGTCGGAGGCAAGGTGAGCTTTGGTTCTAAGCTCAAACAGGCCATTAAAGCTAATGCTGAGTATAGTTTGATTCCCTATCTAAAATCCAGAGGTATCGACCATTTAGAACAGGTTTTCCTCACCCATCCAGACGCCGACCATGTCGGTGACCTCTTGGCAGTGGACCAGGCTATTCCCATTTCTCATATCTATGTTAGTCCTGGCAGTCTTCACAAGGCAGGTTTTTTAGACAAGTTAGAGGCCACCCAAGCTCAGATCCATCTAGTCGAACCCGGTCAGACTTGGCCTATTTTTGATAGTCAGCTTCAAGCCCTCTATCCTTTGGAGGAAGGGCAAGGGGATAACAACGATTCCCTTGTTCTATATGGTCAGTTTTACCAAACTCGTTTCCTTTTTACCGGAGATTTGGAAAAAGAAGGAGAGGACGTTCTCATGAACCACTATCCAGACTTAACGATAGACGTTCTGAAATTGGGCCATCACGGTAGTAAAGGCTCCTCAACACCCGCTTTCTTGGATTACCTCCATCCTAGCCTAGCCCTGATTTCAGCCGGTAAAGACAATCGCTACCACCACCCTCATGAAGAAACCCTGGAGCGACTAAGAGAACGCGGCATCCCTTGGCATCGAACTGACCAAGAAGGTGCTATCCGGCTTTATGGCTGGTGGAATTGGAAACTAGAAACCGTCCGCATGCTTGAGGAAGAGTGAAGATTGGTGGAGGTAGGTTGACTTTCATTGCTAGAGCAAATCTAGTGGTCAATCTAAAAATGTTTGAAATGAGAAATGATTGATAAAGCGGGAACATTTTGTTAGTATGTATTTACAAATTGTATTTATAAGATGGAGGGAAATATGGCAAACACTCAACCCGTTAATTTTAGAGCTGATACAGCTTATTACCAACAAACAAAAGATACCTTAAAGAAGGAAGGACTTACAGTATCGGATATTCTAAACGCAACACTAAGGAAAGTTGCTACTGGCGCTGTAGATCCCAAAGTGTTTGTAACTAGTGATCTCGAAGATTCAACCTTTGATGTTGCTTTTCAAGACTTAAAAAGAGAAGTGTTACATGGTCACCGAGAAATCATGGAAGGTAAGGTGACTTCTTTAGCGGAAGTAAGAAAGGAATTTGGACTTGAGTAACCAAAATGTCTATGATGTTTTTCTTTCAGATCAGGCTAAGTCTGATCTGCGTGAAATACGAGACTACATCCTTAATAACTTTTATAGTCAACAAGCAGCAGATAGTAAGACTGCTTTGATTTTGAGAGCACTGGAAACACTAGAAACCTTTCCTGAGGTCTGTCCTCTTGTCTCTAGTCGAGGTTATGGGGAATTGACGGACGATGGCAAACGTTATCGATATATGCCTATCGAAAATTACTTGGCCTTTTATTATATTGAAGGATACAGAGTCTATGTGGCTCGAATTCTAAGCTCAAGGCAGAATTGGGCAGCCCTATTTTTGAAATAAATCAAATGACATCTCTTATATAGAGGTGTTTTTTTAGTTTGGTGTTTTACCTATGGAAATGGTTTTACCTGACAAATGTCATAAGAAGTCATGACATTCAGTGCTAGTTCTGATAGTCAGTAAGGAGTAGACTAGAGTTAGATAAGGAGGGAATAATATGATTCATGTTGAAAAGTTAGTCAAGGAAATAAAGGGAAAGCGAATAGTCGACACCATGTCTTTTGATATTGCTGCTGGAGAAAGTGTAGCTGTCATCGGTCCTAATGGTGCTGGTAAAACAAGTTTGATGAATTGTCTGACTGGAAAGTGGAAGCCAAGTGCCGGATTAGTGAGGGTCAATGAAAAAGCTCCCTGGGCTAAAGAGAATAAGGGGAACTTGACTGTTTTAGGACAAGAGAATGTTATTCCAGTAGATTTGAAGGTTAAAGAGTTATTGGCTTTCTTTCAAGACATTTTTCCAGATTCTCTCAATGATGAGGAGCTGGATAGACTTTTACAGTTTTCCCAAGAGCAAAAAAATTTATTAACTCAAAAATTATCGGGTGGACAACGTCGACTTCTGGCTTTTGTGCTCTGTTTGGTTGGAAAACCCAAGGTCTTGTTCTTGGATGAGCCGACTGCGGGTATGGATACCAGTACTCGGAAGCGTTTCTGGGAAATTGTGGAGGAGCTAAAGGCTCAGGGGCTGACCATTTTTTATTCGAGTCATTATATTGAAGAGGTGGAGCATACTGCGGATCGGATTCTTTTAATTCATCAGGGGAAACTGTTGCGGGACACAAGACCAGAATTGATGAGAAGTGAAGAGCAGGTTAAGGTTGTAACCTTAGCAAGAAAATGGATGGGGACACTATCCCCGCATCTCTACTATGAAGTGGAGGATAAGGGAGAGAATGTGAACTTTAAGACACAAAATATTGAGGAAGTCTGGGAGGAGCTATCAGCCCAAGGTTGTAGCATTTCAGATGTTCAAATTCAGAATAAGAGTTTGTTAGATATTTTATTTGAGCAAACCAAGGAGGAGAAGCGATGAAAGCCTTATTAAAAATTGAAAGCTTGAAACAGGTGCGTAGTATGTGGATTTTTGCACTAGGTGTTGGTATGCCACTCATTTTCTTTCTAATTTTCTCCTCAACTATTGATTTCGGAGATCCCAAGGTCCAAGCAGTTTTCGTTCGAAACTACATGTTGACAATGACCTCGTTTTCCATGTCTAGTTTTGCCTTGTTTACTTTTCCTTTGATGCTACATGAGGATCGAAAAAATCACTGGACAGATTTTCTTCGCTACTCACCGATTTCAAGCTCTCGTTATTACCTGTCTAAAATCTATCGGGTATTTCTAACCTACTTGGTGTCCATACTATTGGTGTTCTCAGTGGGAGCATTGGTGCGGGGTGTTTCGATGTCGCCTTGGGAATGGGGAGGTGCGGCATTCTTGTTAATACTAACGTCAATTGTTTATTTAGCTATTGGACTTTTAATAGGTTTGTTACCATCGGAACAATCCATGTCCGTGGTGGCCAATATATGCTTTTTCATCCTAGCTATTTTGGGAGGATCTTGGATGCCAATTTCAGTGTTTCCAGAATGGGTTCAGAGAATTTGCAAATTTACCCCAGGTTATCATGTCAATCAAGCTGTTCTTAGTTTCGTAGAAAATTCCCGTTTGAACTGGAAATCTTTAGCATTTGTTGCGATCTATACCTTTATCTTCCTAGCTATAGTACAATATAGTAAACAGAAGAAAGAGGGGAATTAGGATGTTTGAAAAGCGAAAAGTCAATCCGATGTATTTCATTGGGCTTATTTTTCTCATCTTTCCCATTGCATATGCATGGGGCGATGTAGATTTTCCTGTTATAGTTGGATCGTCTTTTTTGTTTGGTGCCTTCTATATTTCCTTGCTTTATACTCGAAATCCCTTGTATGAAAAAGTCGCTTGGTTTTATATGCTGGTCTATATTTTGTATATGTCCTTAGAAAGAAACTTACAGTTTTCTTTGTTTCTCTTTAATCTCTCAAATCTATTATCCTGGCATTATACGGAAGATCGCTGGACTTTTCGAACGGTTTCCTATATCTTGGCTCTAGCTATTTGTTTAGGGTGGGCTATTCTAGGGCCTTTTACTTGGGAGACTGTAGTCTTTATGTTTGTTCTTCATTCTTTTGCTTTGTTTATGTTTTATGGTGGTCGTCAGGAAATGGCAAAAGAAAAAATGGAGAAGCAGTTGCAGGAACAGAATGCCTCCATTAACCTTCTTATTGCGGAAAACGAACGAAATCGTATTGGGCAAGATCTTCATGATAGTTTGGGGCATGTTTTTGTGACTATGGCCATAAAAGCAGAGTTGGGGTTAAAGCAATTGGAAAAAGGGAATTTGTTGGCAGTCCAACAAGAATTAGAGGATTTGCAGGCTACTAGTCGAAAGAGTATGATGGACGTCAGGAACATTGTCAATCAATTGAAGTATCGGAGTTTGGAAGAAGAACTACTGCAATTGCAAGAAGTGTTTGAAATGGCAGGGATCGATTTACAAGTCCAAAAAGAATTGGAGGTGTCGAATTTATCACCAGTTCTCCAATCCAATCTCACCATGATGGTAAGGGAGTTAGCCAATAATGTCATTAAACATGCGGAGGCTGACCATGCTTGTTTACGATTTAAAAACTTAGGAGATCAGATGTTAGTCGAAATGGAAGATGATGGCAAGGGCTTTTTGAATCAGACGACTACGGAACTTGTCTCTTTGCGCAATCGCTTGTCATTGATTCATGGCCAAGTGACCATCGAATCACCCAGTCGTCCAACCCTAGTCCGTCTGAGTCTACCTTTTAGAAAGGAGTAACCATGAAATTATTAGTAGCAGAAGACCAATCCATGTTGCGGGATGCCTTGTGTCAGTTGTTGCTTTTAGAAGATGAAGTTGAACAGGTATATGCTGCCAAGGATGGTCGGGAAGCCATTGATTTACTCCTGCAAAAAGAAGTAGATGTTGCTATTTTAGATATTGAAATGCCTTATGTAACGGGATTGGAAGTTTTAGAATGGATTCGTGAACATCAAGAGGTGCGCGTGATTATTGTAACGACTTTTCGGAGAACTGGTTATTTCAAAAGGGCTTTGACAGCAGAGGTGGATGCCTATGTGCTAAAAGAACGTTCGATTTCAGACCTAATGGTGACGATCTGCAAGGTTTTACAAGGGCAAAAGGAGTATTCTCCAGAGTTGATGGAAGAAATGACGCATTCGACCAATCCTCTCAGTCCTCGTGAAATTCAAGTTTTAAAAGGGATAGCTCGTGGCTTGTCCAATCAAGAGATAGCTCAGGAACTCTATCTCTCTAATGGTACCGTTCGAAACTATGTGACGAGTTTGATGACAAAACTTGGAGCTAACAACCGAACGGATGCTCTGATTATAGCTCAGAAAGAGAATTGGATTTAGTGATACATTTAAAATCTAATCATGTCAGGGCTTTCTGATGAATGGCATTAACAATCTAGACTAAATATGGATAATCCTCCAAATTAAAGGTTTTGGAGGATATTTTTGTATATATAAGAAGATGAAAACAGACCGGCTGATGCCGGTCTGTTTATCAGTTTTATATTAGACTATTATACGAAATCAGCATACTCGAGAAATTTCAAAGAGATGACTAGGAAAGCCGATGAAGGTTGTTCAACAGGTCTCCCAGACCTGTTGAATATTATCGATAAGGCGTGCAAAACACGCAATCAATAAGTTCACCGAAGAGGCTTGACAACGTCAGAATTTGAAATTTAATGAGTATTATTTGATGCGTCCTGGGCGTTCTTTATAGCCGTAGTATGCGTCTTCGATAATTTCTTGCATATGCTCTACAAGAGCCAGGCGTGGGTTGGCTGGAGTACATTGGTCTTCATAGGCTAGCAGGGCAAGTTCACGAGAGTGTTTTTTGAGTTCTTGCTCGTCGACTCCCTGTGCTTTGAGGTTCATCTCAATACCAACGCGTTCACCGAGGTCATAAACAGCCTGTGCATAAGCAGCGACAGCTTCTTCTGGAGTAGAACATGGTAGACCAAGCATGCGGGCGATGTCTTGGTATTTTTCATCAGCCTTGTAGTAGTTGTATTTTGGCCAGGTTGCTGTTTTGGCGGGACGTGTACCGTTGTAGCGAATCACGTATGGCAAGAGGATCGCGTTGGTTCGTCCGTGAACAGTGTGGAACTGAGCTCCCAATTTATGAGCGATGGAGTGAGAGATACCGAGGAATGCGTTGGCAAAAGCCATTCCCGCCATGGTTGAAGCATTATGCATTTTTTCGCGAGAAACAAAGTCGGCATTCTTCACAGAATTTTCCAAGTTTTCAAAGACCAATCGAATGGCTTGAAGGGCTAATCCATCTGTATAGTCATTGGCAACAGTTGAAACATAGGCTTCGGTTGCATGGGTTAGAACATCCATACCGGTGTCGGCAGTGACGTGAGCTGGAACAGTCATAACCAAGGCTGGGTCAACGATTGCGACAGTTGGTGTGAGTGAGTAGTCTGCAATTGGGTATTTACGGTTATTGGCTTTGTCTGAGATAACAGCAAATGGAGTAACCTCAGAACCGGTACCAGAAGTAGTTGGGATAGCAATGAATTTTGTTTTCTTGCCAAGCTCAGGAAACTTGAAGGCCCGTTTGCGGATGTCCATAAATTTTTGAATCAAGTCATGAAAATCAACTTCTGGTTGCTCATAAAAGAGCCACATGACCTTGGCAGCATCCATTGCGGATCCACCCCCGAGTGCAATGATGGTATCAGGGTTGAAAGTCCGCATCATCTCGGTTCCCTTGTAGACGGTTGTGATGTCTGGATCTGGTTCAATATCGGCAAAAATTTGGTAAACAATTTTGTTCCGACGGAGATGGAGTTGTTCAAGTATACGATCGAGGAATCCTAATTCTACCATTGAAGGATCTGTTACAATCATAACGCGTTCTACATCACGGCATTTTTGGAGATATTGGATGGAGTCGCGTTCAAAGTATGTTTTGGAGGGAACTTTAAACCATTGCATATTATTTCTACGTCTTCCTACTTTTTTGATGTTTAAGAGATTGATAGCACTTACGTTGTCACCAATTGAGTTACGTCCATAAGAACCGCATCCAAGAGTGAGAGATGGTAGGAAGGAATTGTATACATCTCCAATACCGCCGAAGGTTGATGGTGAGTTCCAGATAACCCGAATAGCTTTAACCAAGTTACCAAAGTCCTTGGCAAGTTCAGCATCTTCGGTATGGATGGCAGCGGAGTGTCCAAGTCCATCGAATTCCACCATTTGACGAGCTTTGTCTAGGCCATCTTCACGAGAATCTGCTTTTAAAACAGCAATAACTGGAGAAAGTTTTTCGCGAGTCAAGGGTTCTTTTGGACCGACTTGTGAGACCTCAGCAGCTAAGATATTGGTGCCTTCTGGAACGGAGAAGCCAGCTTGTTCAGCAATCCAAGCCGCTGGTTTCCCAACGATATTCGGATTCAATTTGGCAAGGGCACAGTTCTTCCCATTTGCTTTAGCTCCGAAGCAGAATTCTTCGAGAAGAGCTTTTTCTTTTTTGTTTACAAAATAGGTGTGGTAGGATTTGAATTCATCAATAAACTCTTCATAAATTTCTTTGTCAATGATCACTGCTTGTTCGGATGCACAGACCATTCCATTATCGAAAGATTTAGACATAACGATGTCGTGTGCGGCTTGGCGAATATTTGCAGTTTTTTCAACGTAGGCTGGCACATTTCCAGCACCAACTCCTAAGGCTGGTTTTCCACAAGAGTAGGCAGCACGTACCATGGCATTTCCACCAGTAGCCAGAATGGTTGCAATTCCGGCATGGTTCATAAGGGCTGCAGTTGCTTCCATGGATGGTTGTTCAATCCATTGAATACAGTTTTCAGGAGCACCCGCTGCGATAGCAGCATCTCGAACGATACGAGCTGCATGTGCAGATGATTCTTGTGCGGAAGGGTGGAAGGCAAAGATGATTGGATTCCGAGTCTTCAAAGAAATCAATGATTTGAAAATTGCTGTTGAAGTTGGGTTCGTGGTCGGTGTAATTCCGCAGATAACCCCAACTGGTTCAGCAATTAAGGTAAGACCAGTAACGTCGTCTTCTTCGATAACTCCGACGGTTTTAGTATGGCGCATGTTGTTAACCACGTGCTCGCAAGCAAAAAGATTTTTAGTTGCCTTGTCTTCAAAAACACCGCGACCTGTTTCTTCGTAGGCATGCATGGCCAAAGTTCCATGTGCGTCTAAAGCTGCAACAGAGGCTTTAGCCACAATATAATCAACCTCTTCTTGATTGAGCTTACGCATTTCCTCAAGGGCAATCAATCCCTTGGAAACCAAGTCATCGACATGAGTTTGAGCTAGTTGTTCTTTTTCTTCTTTTGTGATAGTTTTTTCAGTCATACTACTCTCCTAATCTTTGTTAAGTATTTCACATTTATTATTATAGCGCATCCGAGATTGTTTGTAAAGTTTTTCACAAGGTTTTTTAAAAAAATTTCAAATAGGCTGAAACAGGAATTTTTGCTAGAATAGAAGAAAAGGGGGAAGCATGACAGCAATTCGACAAGTAGAAAAAATGACAGCAGGGGATTTTCCAGCTTTAACCGTTGTTGCTGGAGAAGATGTGGGGCAGTTTTCTTTCCTAAAGGAAGAAGTACTCCGTAAAATTGGCTTTGATCCAGCTGATTTAAGTATGAGCCGCTTGGATATGCGGGAAACTCCTTATGCACAGGTTCAGGAAGAGTTGGAAAGTCTGCCTTTTTTTGCAGAAAATAAGTGGGTAGTCTTGGATTCTTTTCTGGATTTGACGACGGGGCGGAAGCGTTTTTTGTCAGATGAGGATCTCAAGCGTTTTGAAGATTATGTACAGAATCCAAGTGCTGATACCAAGGTTCTTATTTTTGCGGAAGGTAAGCTGGATGGAAAACGTCGTTTGGTCAAGTTGCTTAAACGTCAAGCTTTATTATTAGAAACCAAGCAGTTCAAAGAGAAGGAATTTCGTTCCTTTTTACAGGAAGAGTTAAGAAATCGAGGCTGGAAGCTTGGGGCAGATTTACAGGATGTCTTGCTGGAGAAATCTATGCTGAATGTGAGCCTGCTTCGTCAAAACTTAGCCTTTCTGGAAGACTACAGCAATCTAGCTACTTTGACGGTTGAAGAACTGCGACAGCTACTCCCCAAAACCTTACAGGACAATCTTTTTGATCTCTCTAGTCTTCTCTTACAGGGGAAGTTGGAGGCAGCCAGGTCTTTAATGGCGGATTTACGGCTCCAGGGCAAAGATGATATCCAAATCCTTGCGCTATTACTCAGCCATTTTCGCCTCTTTCTCTATGTGCGGTTCCTCAATCCCTCTACTGAAGCCAACCTGGTGGCTGAATTGAAAAAATTGACGGGGATTAGTTACAATCCTTACCGAGTTCGATTTGCCCAAAGAGATAGCCAAGCACTCCCAACCAGCTATCTACGCAAGATCTATGAAAAAATGATTCAAACGGATTATGATATGAAAACGGGATTGTATGACAAGGCCTATTTGATGGATCTGTTGATGATTGAGATGGTGCAAGGTCTCGAGCAGAAAAATTGAAATAACAGCGTTTTTGAAGTATGATGGAACTAAGGAAAAAAGAAAGAGGTAAAATTGAGTATGACCTATACAGTACCTGAATTACCATATGCATACGATGCTTTGGCACCACATATTGATGAAGAAACCATGCACTTGCACCATGATAAGCACCACCAAGCTTACGTTAACAATCTAAACGCTGCCTTGGAAAAACACCCTGAAGTGACAGCAGATATTCTAGATCTCTTGAAAGATGTTGAGTCTATCCCTGCTGATATTCGTCAGGCTGTCATCAATAACGGTGGTGGTCATGTCAATCACTCCCTTTTCTGGGAAATGATGACACCAGAAGCTACAGCTCCATCTGCGGATTTAGCAGCAGACATTGAAGCAACCTTTGGTTCCATGGATGCCTTCAAAGAAGCTTTCGCCGCTGCAGCAGCAACCCGCTTTGGTTCAGGCTGGGCTTGGTTGGTGCTCAACGCTGAAGGGAAATTGGAAGTTGTCTCTACACCTAACCAAGACAACCCAGTATCCAATGGTCAAGAACCACTTTTAGGCTTGGACGTATGGGAGCACGCTTATTATGTAAGCTATCGTAACCTTCGCCCAGACTACATCAAAGCCTTCTGGAATGTGGTTAACTGGAATAAAGTATCGGAGCTCTATGCAGCTGCAAAATAACAGACAAAAACTTGCTCCTTGTTTTGGGAGCAAGTTTTTGTGCTAGATAGGTAAAAAATGTAAAGAGCTTGAATGCAAGCTTAGAGAGGAGATGCCGATGACCTGTGTTTTTTGTAAGGGAATCAAAGAAGAGAACATCCTTTTCCAATCTAAATATTTCAAAATGGTTTGGGATATTAATCCTATTCAATCAGGACATTTACTTGTGATTTCTAAGGAGCATTATGAATCTTTAGAGCAACTGCCTGAAAGAATCCGCTATGAACTTGTGGATTTACAAGCTTATTTGACAAAGGTTTTTCGTGAAAAAACAGAAGTAGATGGTGTTTCTGTAGTCTATAATGATGGTGTGATGGATCCTGGGACACATTTCCATTTTCACTTCATTCCTCGCTATCGAGCAGATGGATTATGGGATCCGATTGATGTCGAAAGGGTGGAAATGGATGTCACAAATTTGTTAGAAGCGATGAAAAAATGGTCGGATTAATTCGACCTTTTTTGCCAATATTAATGAATAAACATGGCATCACCGAAGCAGAAAAACTATAGTTTTCTTTGATGGCGTGTGGGCTATTTTTCCATTTGTGGGAGTTGATATCTAATTCTAAAGTATAGGTTGTGATGTTTCAATGGTTCTGTATTGATACTCATTACATTTCAAAATCTGAATGTGTTAATCCTCTTCGCCGAACCCTAAGTTCTGTCTTCATCGGATTGCCTTTTCAGATTTCGAACTGTTTCGAGTATGACTTTTTTAATTATCAATAAAAATGGCAAAAACTTGCTCCCAAAATAAGGAGCAAGTTTTTTGTGTCTATTCAACTGATTTTAGTGCTTCTAGCATATCTACTTTTTTGAGCCATTGATTTACAATGAGACCTAGGAGAACGAGGATCGTAATGATGACGAAGGCAGGAATGATGTAAATGATAGCTCCTAAATGTGGGTTAAAGAGGATGAATTCAGGTGGAATCATCTGAATCATGTAAGCATGTAACCAGCTTCCCATTAGGAAACCTAAGAGAATTCCGAAAATAGAGAGATAGATAGATTCACGATAAATGTAGAGGGTAACTTCTTTGTCATAAAATCCGAGTACTTTAATAGTGGATAGTTCACGGATTCGTTCGGCGACATTGATATTGGTCAAGTTATATAGAATAACGATCGCAAGAAGTACGGACGTTGCAATTAAAACAATCATGACACGGTTGAGGGACTGAACGATGGTGGTGACTTGTTCTTTTAGACTTGTATTTTGCACGACACCTTGCACATTATCTAGTTTCATAAACTCATTTGCCATGCGATTCGTTTCTTCTATACTTGTGTTTTGAAGTCGAATGAAGCTAGCGTTTTCGAGTGCCGGTGTTTTAAAAGCCTGATCATAGGCGTTTGTATTCATGAAAATAAAGTGTCCCATGTACATCTCAATAATTCCGGAGACTTTGATTGTTATGGATTGTTGATCACCTGTTTCGACTGTAAAGGAATCACCAACTTGCAAATCAAGTATTTGAGCTAATTTTTCAGAAATGAGAGCACCTTCAGAAGGTAATTCTAAAGACTCTTGACTTTGACGATTCACAAGATGTATATAATTTTCGAATTCCTTCTTATTTTGATCGTCTGCAGCTAACAGGGTGATGGACTGTTGGTCTTGCTTTTTACCTGCCACCTTGGTAACTTTTTCATAATGAACCGGCATGGAGCTTTTTATGGCTTTGTCATTTAAGAGTTTATCAAAAGCACTCTCTTCTTGAGTTGAATTCGTTTCTTGAGTAGCGACAATCATGTCGTATTTAATCAAATCGGTAAACTGACGATTGTTTAGGTCAGCAATCGAAGAGCGAACTCCTAGTCCAGCAAATAGCAAGGCAATGGAGCCGCAAACTCCAAAAATAGTCATGAACATCCGTTGCTTATAACGGAAAATGTTTCGAGCAGTAACCTTTTGAGTAAAACTCAAACGAGTCCACAGTGGTTGGATTTTTTCCAAAAGGATCTTTTCTCCTGCAACAGGCGGTTTGGGTAAGAGAAGTTGAGCGGGTTGCTCAGTTAATGCTTTGCGTGCGACTAGATAGGCGGGAAGAACAGTACTTAAGAGCCCCAGTAATAGTGCTAAAAGAGTTTTTCCAGGGTAAAAGTGAAGTTCCATAGGTGCTAGGACAATCTTTTGACTGTAAGTAGAATAAATAATGGACGGAAGTAGGGTATGTCCCAAAATTGTTCCAATGACAGTTCCTAAAATCCCAGTGACAGCACCGTACATCACAAATTTGCGGATGATTTCTTTTTTATCATATCCAAGTGCTCGGAGGGTTCCCATTTTTAAGCGCTCTTCATCAACAAAGCGAGCCATCGTTGTAAAGGTTACCATGGCAGCAATGAAGTAGAGCACAAGTGGAAAAATATTCCCAACAGAATTGATAATGGAGGCATTGTTTTCATAGGATACATAGCCTTCAGAACCGGGAATTTCCCGTCGGGTGTAGACAGCATAGGTAGGGCTAGCCAAGTTATCGAGCTTGTCTTGAGCCTGAGCTAATTCTTCTTCCTTGGTTTTGATGTCTGACTCTGCTTTTGGTTTTTCTTTTTCAAAAGCAGTCTGTTTGCTGGCTAATTCTTTTTTAGCAGCATCTAATTCTTGGCTTTTTGCATCCAATGCCAAAAGTTGCTCAGGACTTAGAAGGTCTTGTTGACTCTGGGCAAGTGCCAATTCTTGTTCCTTCTGCCCAAGCTCAGTATCGGCATCTCGCAATTGCTTTTCAGTTGCCTTGAGTTGAGCTTTGGCCGCTTGAATTTGCGTTTGTCCCTGATCGACTTTTGCTTGACCTTCCTTTTTTAGTTCCGCAAGACGCTGATCTGGCTGATCGGCCACCAATTTTTGAATTTCGTCCTTATAATCATGAACTTGATCTAGATAGGTATCATCGTAAGGGCTTAAGGAGGATAAATCCGAATAGGCGATACGAGCTAGCATGTAGACATCTGAGTTAAAGGCTTGAGGAGGTATCACGGCATAGCCACGTAATTCTCCACTGCCTGCTGTGCTTTGACCCATGTTGACACGTGAGAGGAGTTCAGATGAATTGACAAAACCGCTGATGGTGAAGGTTTTGTGCTTCAAGCTATTTGAAGTTGAGTCCTCTTTTTCCTCGATTGTGATGGTGTCACCGATTTTATAGCGATTTTGTAGGGCTGCAGTTAGGGCAATCTGATTCGATTCACTGGGCAAAGCACCTTCAACCAAATCATAAGTGGATAACTGATCGGGCGTTGAGAAGATTCGAATTGCATCAGTGCTGTTCTTTAAGACTACATCTTTGAAATAGCCATATTCCACAACAGCTTGATCTTCAAGACTGTCTAATAATTCTTGATCCGTTTTATCTAAGCCATAATTACTGAACACATATAAATCAGCGACCTGGTGTTGTCTAAAAAAGTGTTCCCCTGTAGATTGCATGTTGGGAGGTGTCACCTTTAGACCAATCAGAGCAAAGGACCCTAGTGCCATGAGAGAGATAATGGATAGAACACGTCCTTTTGAGCTACTAAAGGACTGTCGGATATCTTTCCAATAAGTTTTTGAAGCCATGCTACGCTCCTTCTAGTATTCTAATTCAGAGATGGATTGCGGTTCAGGATTTAATTCAATCGACTGAACTTTGGCATCGTGCATGCGGATAACTCGATCTGCGATAGGAGCCAGAGCCCCATTATGGGTGACGATAATAACGGTCGAACCTTTCTTACGAGCCATGTCCTGTAAGATTTGCAAAACTTGCTTACCGGTTTTGTAGTCAAGGGCACCCGTTGGTTCATCACAGAGTAGGATTTTTGGGTTTTTGGCAACCGCACGTGCGATAGCCACCCGCTGTTGTTCACCACCTGATAGCTGTGCGGGAAAATTATGGATCCGATGCTCCAAGCCCACATCCTTGAGAGTCTGGACTGGATCCAAAGCGTCCTCCACGATTTCTGATGCAAGTTCCACATTCTCTTTGGCTGTCAGATTGGCAACTAAGTTATAGAATTGAAAGACGAAACCAACATCCTCTCGTCGGTATTTAGTGAGTTGATGGGCACTATGATTGGAAATATCTGTCCCGTCAATGATGACCTGGCCTTCATCATTTGTATCCATCCCACCAAGGATGTTAAGAACAGTCGATTTTCCAGCACCTGAGGATCCAAGAATGATGACTAACTCTCCTTTTTCAATTTCAAAGTTAATATCATTGTTGGCGACAATTTCGGATTCTCCAACCTGGTAACGTTTGAAACTATGTTTCATTTCAATATAAGACATCATGTTTCCTTTCTTAAATAAACACATTGTTGATTTAGTTACCACTTTAGTATATAGTTGAATGATGAGGAAAACAATCATCAATCTTGCCGAATTTGTTGATTTAAGAAAGGCGATAGAATGACTCAGAAAAGACAGACCTTAACCAAGAGCTATATTAAAGAAGCACTTACCCTTTTATTGAATGAGGAACGCTTTGAGGATATTTCCGTTAGCAAAATTTGCAAAAAATCAGGTATTAATCGTGGAACTTTTTACCTGCATTATCTGGATAAATTTGATTTGATGGATCAATTAAAGGAGGAGACAATAGGGGATTTAAAAGTCATCCTGACAGACGGAGACAAGAAGCCTCGGCAGATTATTCGAGAAGCTTTGGAATACATCCAAAGTGATTTTGCCTTTCTCTATGCTGTTTCCCAATCTAGCTATGCCAATTTTTCAGAAACAATGAAAGAATTTGTTTTGGTTTTAGTTGACTGGGCACCAAATGGTAAAAAGCGCGTGACACAGATGTACGACATCCCTCAAGATTATGCACTGGGGATTCTTGCTGCTAGTATTGAATCGATTATTAGTCGGTGGTTACAGGGCGGGGCTACTGAAGAGATAGAAGAAGTAACGAATATGATTCTCCGTGTTTCTAAATTTGATGAATGGATGTAATTCTTGGATTTTTTAGCATAAAAAGCCACAAATCAGCCTAAGCTTGATTTGTGGCTTTTGCATTTCTAACTTAATGAATAAACATGGCATCACCAAAGCTGAAGAAGCGGTAGCCTTCTTGGATGGCATGGTGGTAGGCTTCTAGGGTTTGTTCGCGACCAGCGAAGGCTGAGACCAGCATGACGAGGGTTGATTTTGGTAGGTGGAAGTTGGTTGAGAAGGCGTCTACAACTTGCCACTGGTAGCCAGGTTTGATGAAGATGTTGGTCCAGCCACTGGCTCCAACGAGTTTGCCTTGGTTGTCTCGGGCAACGGTTTCCAGGGTTCGGATGGTGGTGGTACCGACAGCGACGACTCGGTTTCCGGCTTCTTTCACCTGATTCAAGGCTTGAGCTGTTTGGTCTGAAATGGTGTAGTATTCCGAATGCATATCGTGAGCTTCCACATCATCCACGGATACGGGGCGGAAGGTTCCGAGTCCGACATGGAGGGTGAGGTAGTGGATTTGAACTCCTTTAGCTGCAATGGCTTCCAACAATTCTGGTGTAAAGTGAAGTCCCGCGGTTGGGGCGGCGGCAGAGCCATTTTCTTTGGCATAGACGGTCTGGTAGCGTTCACGGTCTTCTAATTTTTCATGAATATAAGGAGGAAGGGGCATCTCGCCGAGGCTCTCTAGAATTTCCAAGAAGATTCCCTCATATTGGAATTGAATGATGCGACCGCCGTGCTCCAATTCTTGGATTACTTCAGCTTGAAGGCGGCCGTCTCCAAATTCAATCTGAGCGCCAATTTTTAGCCGTTTAGCGGGTTTGGCAAGAACCTCCCATTGATCGCCTTCTGTATTTTGCAAAAGCAGGAGTTCCACATGACCACCGGTCTCTGTCTTTTGCCCATAGAGACGAGCGGGCAACACGCGTGTGTTGTTGAGGACGAGCGCATCGCCTGGATTCAGGTAGTCAATCAGATGGTCAAAATGGCTGTCCGTCATCTCCCCACTCTCCCGGTCCAAGACCAGTAAGCGGGAGGAGGATCGATCCTCAAGTGGAACCTGAGCAATCAGTTCTTCCGGTAATTCAAAATCAAAATCACTAGTTTTCATATAGAGTCCTTATAGTTGATAAAATAAAAAGAAATAGTAGAGCAGAAGCAGGAAAGGTGTGCTCACCAAAAGAAAGGCTAGGAAGCTCAAGAGAAAAACCAACCAAGCCTTCATTTTGTAGCCCCAAAAATAAAGGGCTAGTAAAAGCAGAATCCCTGCTAAAAAGAGATAAGCAACAAGTTCTAACATAGGAATCATTATAGCATGCTTTAGAACAGAAGTAACCTGAAAATTATTTTCAAAAAATCGGTCTATACCAGTTGACAAAAATTGGTCTATACCATACAATAAGATTAGGAAAACACAAGGAGGAAGACTCATGATTAAAGTTGTTCGTGTCGCAAGTCAAGAAGAAGGTGGGCAAGAGGCCCTTGCTATTTTGAAGGAGAAACTTACTGCAGGTGCTCAAACACTAGGATTGGCAACAGGCAGCAGCCCTCTCGGTTTTTATGAGGCAGTCCGGGCTAGTGATCTTGATTTTTCTCACTTAACCAGTGTGAATTTGGATGAGTATGTTGGTCTAGCGGCAGATAATCCTCAATCCTATCGTTATTTTATGGAAGAAAATCTTTTCCAAGTAAAACCATTTAAGGCGAATTACTTACCAAATGGGGAAGCTGCTGACTTAGATGTGGAATTAGCCCGTTACCAAGAAATCTTGGAAGAACATCCAGTTGATTTACAAATCCTTGGGATTGGCCGAAATGGTCACATCGGGTTTAACGAGCCAGGCACTTCCTTTGATCAAAAAACACAGGTGGTGGACTTACAAGAATCTACAATTGAAGCCAATGCCCGTTTCTTTGATAAGATTGAAGATGTTCCAACCAAGGCTATTTCGATGGGAATCAGCGATATTATGAGAGCTAAAACCATTGTTCTCTTTGCCTACGGTGCTGATAAGGCAGATGCGATTGCAGGTGCCGTGAATGGTCCTGTGACAGAAGAATTACCAGCCAGCATTTTACAAAACCACCCAGAAGTTTATATCTTTGCAGATGACGCAGCCCTTTCCAAATTGGAAGCTTAATCGTTTGCCCTCCTGATGCTACAATCGGAGGGCTTTTCTATTTTGTCTACTTTTGATGAACATGGTATACTAGTAAGGCAGAAAAAATCGGAAGGAAACAGTGATGTCACGTATTGATGAAATGAAGCGGCGACGGACCTTCGCCATTATCAGTCACCCGGACGCGGGAAAAACAACCATTACCGAGCAATTGCTCTATTTTGGAGGCGAGATTCGGGAGGCTGGTACCGTAAAAGGGAAGAAGACTGGAAATTTTGCCAAGTCTGACTGGATGGATATTGAGAAGCAACGGGGAATCTCCGTTACCTCATCTGTCTTGCAATTTGACTATCTTGGCAAGCGGGTTAATATCCTAGATACCCCGGGACACGAGGACTTCTCTGAAGATACTTATCGGACCTTGATGGCAGTGGACGCAGCTGTTATGGTGGTCGATTCCGCCAAGGGGATTGAAGCTCAAACCAAGAAACTTTTTGAGGTTGTGAAACACCGCAATATTCCCGTTTTCACCTTTATTAACAAGTTAGACCGAGACGGTCGCGAGCCCCTCGATTTGCTGGAGGAGTTGGAGGAAGTTTTGGGAATTGCTTCTTATCCAATGAATTGGCCGATTGGGATGGGAAAGAGTTTTGAAGGGCTCTATGACCTTCACCATAAGCGGATTGAGTTGTATAAAGGGGAACAGCGTTTTATCGAGTTTGAGCAAGCTGAGAGTCACGGGTTGGGGAACAATCCTTTCTACCAACAGGTGCTAGAAGATGTGGAGTTGCTCAGTGAAGCTGGAAATCCTTTTTCTGAGGAAGCTATCTTGGCCGGGGACCTGACCCCAGTCTTTTTCGGATCAGCACTTACGAATTTTGGGGTCCAAACCTTCTTGGAAACTTTCCTTGAATTTGCCCCAGAACCACATGGCCATCAGACAACTGAAGGTGAGTTGATCCAACCGGATGCGCCAGATTTCTCAGGATTTGTCTTCAAAATTCAGGCCAATATGGATCCGCGGCACCGTGATCGAATTGCCTTTGTGCGTATTGTATCAGGGGAGTTCGAACGTGGTATGGCCGTTACCCTACCACGAACTGGAAAAGGGGCGAAACTGTCCAATGTTACCCAGTTTATGGCAGAGTCTCGTGAAACAGTTGAAAATGCTGTGGCAGGGGACATTATCGGGGTTTACGATACTGGTACGTATCAGGTGGGGGATACCTTGACCGTTGGTAAAAACAAGTTTGAATTTGAACCCCTCCCAACCTTTACACCGGAAATCTTCATGAAAGTTTCTGCTAAAAATGTCATGAAGCAGAAGTCCTTCCATAAAGGAATTGAGCAACTAGTACAAGAAGGGGCCATCCAGCTCTACACCAACTATCAAACCGGTGAGTATATGCTAGGGGCAGTCGGCCAACTGCAATTTGAAGTTTTCAAACACCGGATGGAAAATGAATACAATGCGGAAGTTGTCATGTCCCCAATGGGTAAAAAAACCGTCCGTTGGATCAAACCAGAGGACCTGGACGAACGCATGAGCTCCAGCCGTAATATTCTGGCTAAGGACCGCTTCGAACAGCCCGTATTCCTCTTTGAAAACGACTTCGCCCTACGCTGGTTCGCAGATAAGTATCCAGATGTAGAACTCGAAGAGAAGATGTAGGATACAAGAAGCTATAGACACAAAAACACTTCAAGCGCACAAAGCCTTGAAGTGTTTTTTCGAAATCAAAATAAATCGGAATGGCTACCTGTTCGTGTTGCAGTTAAAATGAGGTGTCCTTTATCAATTGCATAGATGAGGAGCCAATCGGGTTCAATATGACATTCTCTAAAACCCTGATAATTTCCCTTTAGAGGATGGTCGAGATATTTTTTATCTAGTTCTATTTCTTGCTGGAGTTTACTTAAAACAGCTTCCAATTTAAGTAAATTACCTCCACGTTTTTGGATTCGTCTAATATCCTTTCGGAATTGGTTAGTGGTTCTGAGCTCTAACATGAGCTATTCCTCATTCAAGTCATTCAGAAAATTTGAAAAATTCGAATAAGATTGACTAGGAAGGTCACCAGCAATAATACGTCGGGCTTCCTCTATTGCTAATTCTGTCGGTTTATTATACCTAGGTTGCCGAATTTGAAATGGAAATCCACCTTGCATAATTGCAGTATTAAGGAAAATATTAATCGCATCTGTAACAGAGATGCCAAAACTTCCAAAGAGTTCTTCAGCCTCTTTTTTCAAAGTAGGTTCAATTCTTAGATTAATATTTGCAGTTTTTGCCATAGAAATCACCTCCTAAGTCAAATTGTACTCCATTTGTGTAACATTTGCAACTAATTTCTGTATGGTTGTTCTTTTTAGAAATAACAAATATAAATAATCAAGAAGAGTAGCTAGAACTCTTGAGATACAAAAGGCTTGTGTATTTTTTAGTGGATTAAAACGTGTTGAACTTACCAGCAATGAAAGCTAGATTGAACGAGTTATAGGTTTCTTTTCTAACAGTCCTTTTTCTGAACTTGAATTTATTTATAGAGTGTCGGAAAAACGTTCGTAAATAATTTTCTCGATTAAGCAGAAATAAAAACCGATAAATCTTAGATAGAGATCCCGAGGAGTATACTAGAAGGGTAGAAAGTTACAAAGCGGGGCGGAAATCTTATTTTGGAGGTAATGCGTATGCAGAAACCACCTAGAAAGAGAGATGCTATGAGTGTTGAAGCAGCCAGTGGGCTTATGCTTCAGTTCGGGATTGACTCCTGGCACTTTTGACATTTATTGTCCGTTGCATTCATCGCATGAACAAAAAATGACAATCAACCGCTAAGAACTTGACAGAGTGACTAGCGGCTAATTGTCGTCTTATATTCGTCCCAGACGCAGTTCAAATTTTGAAACGATGCTCTTTTAAAATTTGAACAAGTGCATAACTTAGTCAAATTCAAGATAGAATTTGACGTTTGTTGATGAGTTGGTATACCAACCATCAACAATAGTTAGTGAAACGGTCTACTTGAGGTTGAGCTGGAACTCAATCTCTCTCATAACAAGTATGGCAGATAGTTCTGGGAAAGGCAAAGAATTATCGGTTCTGTGTTATTTTTTCAGAATGATGTTGAAGTCCCTGCAGGTCCTTTAAACAGTTTTGTTAAGGGACTGTTTTTTTATTAATTTTTTCGATATAACAGAAGCGAAAGCCTTGCCCCTCGTTGAAAAGCGAGGGGGTTCTTGTTATAATGGTAGGAGCTTAGATCTGAAAAGAAAGAGATTGTGTTTATGAATTTTGAGGAATTAAAGGCAAGGCAGGAGAAGATTCGAAATTTCTCTATTATTGCCCATATTGACCATGGGAAGTCGACGTTGGCGGACCGGATTTTGGAGGCAACGGAGACGGTTTCTAGTCGGGAGATGCAGGCGCAGCTTCTAGATAGTATGGATTTGGAGCGTGAGCGGGGGATCACCATCAAGCTTAATGCTATTGAATTGAATTACACAGCTAAAGATGGCGAGACTTACATTTTTCACCTGATTGACACTCCGGGGCATGTGGACTTCACTTATGAAGTTTCCCGTTCTTTGGCGGCTTGTGAGGGAGCTATTTTAGTGGTGGATGCGGCTCAAGGGATTGAGGCGCAAACCTTGGCCAATGTGTACCTGGCTTTAGACAATGATTTGGAAATTTTACCGGTCATTAATAAAATCGATTTGCCGGCTGCTGATCCTGAGCGCGTGCGGACCGAGGTTGAGGATGTTATTGGCTTAGATGCCTCTGAAGCGGTTTTGGCTTCTGCTAAAGCAGGTATTGGTATTGAAGAAATTCTAGAACAGATTGTGGAGAAGGTGCCAGCACCAGCGGGTGATGTGGAAGCTCCGCTAAAAGCCTTAATTTTTGACTCTGTTTATGATGCTTACCGTGGGGTTATTCTTCAAGTTCGGGTTATGGACGGTGTGGTCAAGCCTGGGGATAAGATTCAATTGATGAGTAATGGTAAGACTTTCGATGTGACCGAAGTTGGAATCTTCACGCCAAAAGCGGTGGGGCGAGATTACTTGGCAACAGGGGATGTTGGTTACATTGCTGCGTCTATTAAGACTGTTCAGGATACCCGTGTCGGGGATACTGTGACCTTGGCTTCGAATCCAGCGGATGCGCCTTTGGATGGTTACAAGCAGATGAATCCCATGGTCTTTGCGGGTCTTTACCCAATCGAGTCTAACAAATACAACGATTTGCGTGAAGCACTAGAGAAATTGCAACTGAATGATGCCTCTCTTCAATTTGAACCAGAAACATCACAGGCCTTGGGCTTTGGATTCCGCTGTGGGTTCCTGGGGCTGCTCCATATGGACGTTATTCAAGAGCGTTTGGAGCGGGAGTTTAACATTGATTTGATCATGACAGCGCCATCGGTTATCTATCAGGTTAACCTAACAGATGGCGAAGTGATCGATGTCTCCAATCCAAGTGAGTTCCCAGATCCAACTAAAATCGATTCGATTGAAGAGCCGTATGTGAAGGCGCAAATTATGGTTCCGCAAGAATTTGTTGGGGCTGTGATGGAGTTGGCTCAACGTAAGCGGGGAGATTTTGTGACCATGGATTACATCGATGAGAATCGTGTTAATGTCATTTACCAAATTCCGCTAGCTGAGATTGTTTTTGATTTCTTTGATAAATTGAAATCATCGACGCGTGGTTATGCTAGCTTCGATTATGAAATTTCGGAGTATCGGAAATCTCAATTGGTGAAAATGGATATTCTTCTCAATGGCGATAAGGTTGATGCCCTTAGCTTTATTGTCCACAAGGAATTTGCCTATGAACGTGGAAAAGTCATTGTTGAGAAGCTCAAGAAAATCATTCCTCGCCAGCAGTTTGAAGTTCCAATTCAAGCGGCGATTGGCCATAAAATCGTGGCCCGTACTGATATAAAGGCCCTTCGGAAAAACGTCTTGGCCAAGTGTTATGGCGGTGATGTTTCTCGGAAACGCAAACTCTTAGAAAAACAAAAAGCTGGTAAAAAACGGATGAAAGCCATCGGATCAGTTGAAGTCCCTCAAGAAGCCTTCTTGAGTGTTCTATCCATGGATGACGAATAACCAATGAATCTCAAAACTAGGATACTCGAAAAAATTTAAAAAAATGATAAGGAAGAGCGATGATAGTTCAACAGGTTTGGGAACCTGTTGAATTTTATGGATAAGTCCTGAGCATACGTAATCAATAGGTTCATCAAGGAGGCATGACAAAGTCAGATTTTAAAATTTAATGAGTATGATAATCAATGAAAATCAAAAATTAAACTAGGAAGTGAGCTTGCTGATAATACTTTCGAAGAAAGTTTCAAATAAGTACGGCAAAGTTGACAAAAACTTCGTTTCTTCAACTAGAATCTCAGACAGTCTCCTAGACTGTCTGACCTGACAACGGTTCAATTTGATTTTCAAAGAGTATGAATAACCAAGGAAGAGTGGGGTGGGCATAAGCCCACCCGCTTTTTACAAAGGAGAAAATGATGAAAATTGTAGCCTATCTTAAAAACTTACTCGCTATTCCTTCCCCAACTGGTTTTACCCAGGATGTAGTGACCTATTTGGTGGAGACTTTGGAAAACCTGGGTTTGCAACCTCAAGTCAGCCCCAAAGGGAATGTCTTAGTAACTTTGAAGGGAAAAGAGGAAGGGCCTGCTCGTCTTTTGACAGCCCATGTGGATACCTTAGGGGCGATGGTTCGGGCCGTTAAACCGGATGGTCGTTTGAAGTTGGACCGGGTTGGTGGCTTCCCCTGGAATATGATTGAAGGGGAGAACTGTCTGGTACATTTGGCGGATGGGTCGACGGTTTCAGGCACAATTCTGCTACACCAAACCTCTACCCATGTCTATAAGGATGCAGGGACTCTTGAGCGGAGCCAAGATAATATGGAAGTTCGCTTGGATGCCAAGGTGACCAAGGCAGAAGAGACTCAAGCTTTGGGGATTCAGATTGGCGATTTTGTTTCCTTTGATCCACGGACTCAAGTGACGGAGACAGGTTTTGTCAAGAGTCGTTTTTTGGATGACAAGGCCAGTGTTGCGATTTTGTTAGCGCTCTTGGAACAGATTCAATCTGAAGGAATTCAGCTTCCAGTAACCACCCACTTTATGTTCTCAACCTTTGAAGAGGTCGGTCATGGAGCTAATTCGTCCATCCCAGACCAGGTAGTGGAATATCTAGCTGTGGATATGGGAGCCATGGGTGATGACCAAGCCACGGATGAATACACAGTTTCCATTTGTAGCAAGGATGCAACAGGTCCCTATCATTATGGCTTCCGTCGCCAGCTAGAAGCCCTGGCTCAGGAATTTGATATTCCCTACAGAATTGATATTTATCCCTTCTATGGCAGTGATGCTTCGGCAGCTATGAGGGCTGGTTGGGAAGTGCGCCACGCTTTAATCGGTCCGGGGATCGAGTCGAGCCATTCTTATGAACGCACCCATGTCGATTCGTTGACGGCCACCTTTGATTTGATTTTCCGCTATCTCCAATCTCCTCTAATGGAAGGTTAAACATGAAAGTAATTTACACTTCAATCCGGGCCAATCTGGTTAAGGATTTGGTTCAGGAAGCTTTGGACCTGGAATCCAAAGGTTACCGTGTCTTTTACATTGCTCCCAACTCCCTGTCTTTCGAAAAAGAAAGACAGGTTTTGGCATGTCTGCCCAAAAAGGCTTCTTTTGGCATTACGGTGACCCGTTTCCAACAAATGACCCGCTACTTGCTGCTGGATCAGGAGACGGAAGTCCAGCGCTTGGATGATTTGGGACTGCAATTACTGATTTATCGGGTATTACAGACTTTGCCCTTAGACCAGTATCGAGCTTATGGACGGATTCGGAAGGATCCAGGATTTGTGCAGGAAGTTGCCAAGCTGTATAAAGAATTGCAGGAAGCCCGGATGAGTCTGGAGGATTTGAACTATTTGGACAATCCGGCAAAAGCCCATGATTTGCAGCTGATTTTTCAAGCGTTAGATGAAAGTATGGTTACTGAAGGCTATCTGCCTGCAACGGCCTTGTCCGATTTCATCAGTAAGCTAGAATCTGGCCGTTTGGATTCAAGTTTGGACAAGGTAGCCCTGGTTATTGATGGTTTCACCCGTTTTTCTGCTGAGGAAAAGCACCTATTGGGGCTCTTGCATCGCAAGGGTTGTCCCATTGTCGTTGGGACTTATGCCAGCGGACGTGCACGGAAGCAGCAGTACCTTGAAGGAAATCTCTATCAAGCCAGTGTGGAATTTCTTCAAGATCTAGGGAGGGATTTTCAGGCTCAGATTGTGGAAGGTTCTGCTGGAGTTCAAGATGCCTTTCAAGAACTAACGGATAGGCTAGAAATTTTTTATGAATTTGGTCCTAAACAGGACCTGCCTCCGCTAGAGGTCCCTCTTTTCTTACATAAATGGGGAAATCCACAAGCGGAAGTCGAATGGGTGGCACGGCAGATTCGCCGTCTCCTAGCAGATGGTTACCGTTATAAGGAAATCCGCTTGCTCTTGGGGGATGTGGAGACCTATGCTCCGCAGGTAGCGACTATTTTTGATCGCTATCAAATCCCCTTCTATATCGGTCGCCGGGAAGCCATGTCTGACCATCCTCTCATTCACTTTGTGGAGTCCCTGGAAAGTTTGGTTCGTCGGCATTTTCGTCGAGAGGATTTGACCAATCTGTTGCAGACAGGCCTATATGGAAGTTTAGAGACTGAAGATTTGGACCAGTTGGAATCCTATCTGCGTTTTAGTGACACCAATGGTTTGAAGGTCTTGCAGCGGACCTTTACCTCCAATGACGGAGATCGCTACAATTTGGACAGGCTTAACAACATCCGTGATGCGATTCTAACGCCCCTTCTTCCTTTTGTCAAAGCCAAAAAACAAAAAGGGGCAAGTCTCCTCAAGAAATTTCGAACTCTGTTAGAGGAAATCGCTTTGCCAGCCAATCTGGCCCGGTTAAGTCAGAGCTTGGACTTGCGGGAGCAGGAGCAGCAGGCTGAGGTCTGGAAAGTCTTTACGGACTTGTTTGCACAAATGGATCAGTTGGTGGGAGATACCCCACTGACAGTAGCAGAATTCTTGGAACTATGGCGGGCTGGGATCCAGTTGGCCAGTTATCGGACGGTGCCAGCTACGGTTGATGTGGTTCAGGTTCAGTCTTATGATTTGGTCCAGCCGTTGGTGGCCAAGCAGGTCTTTGCCATCGGCTTAGCGGAGGATTTCTTCCCTAAAGAAGGGGGAGAAATAGGGCTTCTGACCATTGAAGAAAAGGAAAAACTCAATCAACATGTGGATCAAGGGCAAGCGTTGATGATTCCTTGGCGAGAAAATGGGCCTAAGAATCATTTTACCGCCCTGTCTCTCTTAAATGCGGCAGAGGAAGCCCTGTATCTAACTTGTCCAGGTCAGATTGATAATAGTGAAAAGCGGCCCTCTCCTTACCTGCAAGTCCTAGGGAAATTTGGCATTCAGTGGACAGAGTCACACGAGCAAGGTCGAACTCCGGATGATATCGGTTCCTATCAAGGACTCCTGTCCCAAGTAGTGGATCTTTATCAGGAAGGCATTCAGGTGGAGTGGAAGGCGGAGGAAGAATCCTATTGGAAGGCCATGATTCGACACCTGCGTCGTCATTTGGCTCAAGAAGGATTCAGTCTGCCTGGTTTGACCTACCAGGTTCAGAGTCGTCCCTTACAGGAGGAGACCTTGGCTCGACTCTATCCACAAGATCAAGGTCTCAAGTTGTCTGTTTCCAGCTTGACTGACTATTACAAGAATCCTTATTCCTACTACCTCAAACATGTGCTTCGGTTACGAGAAGAAGGCAGTATTCACCCAGATGCACGGATTCATGGCCAGTACATGCACCAAATTTTTGAGGAATATTTTGAGTATTTATCTGATGGAGAACCGGCACAAGCCTTACAAAGAGCGATTGAAACAGTGAATCAAGAAGCCTATGTGCGCTACCGGTATGGTTTGGACGGTGAAAGTCGTTTTTCTCAACGAATTTTGTTGGATATTGTTCGGACATCGGCCAAAACTTTGGAAGCACCTGTCACGGAAACTCTGGAGGAAGAGCTATATTTCCACTACCTCCTATCACCTCAAGACAAGCTCTATGTGAGCGGGGTTATCGATCGCATTGACCAGCTTCAAGGAACCTCGATTAAAGGGGTGGTAGACTACAAGTCAGCGAATCAGAGCTTTTCTTATCAAGATTTTTACAATGGTCTGAACTCTCAGCTGGTGACCTACCTCGATTACCTGTCCAAGGATCAGGTTTTTGGAGCCATGTATTTCCATCTCAACAATCCTTTGATTTCCTTTAAAAAACAAGAAGAATCCGGTCAGTATCTAGCTCAAGCCATGAAAGAATTTACCTACAAGGGCCTCTTCTTGAGCAAGGAGAAAGATCGGTTGACGGATCAATATTTGCTGAAAAGCGGTCGCAAGGACTTTACCTTAGAGGAAGAAGAACTGGCTCTGCTCCTAGCCTATAATCGTCTGCTCTTCCAAAAGGCTGGTCAAGCCATCCGGCAAGGGCAATTTCCTGTCCACCCCATTAGTGAAGATGGTCAATCGGTGCGCGCTTATGTCGACCAGTACAAGGCCATTACTCAGTTTGAAACACCCTATCATTACCAGAACTTACGAATTCTGGACCAGTTAGAAGGGGGCGCCAACAAGGAGGACTGGCTGGCAAAAATTCGTCAAGAATTGGATATGCAAATGCAGGAGGAGGAATAAGATGAAACCTGTACCGTTTTTAAAGACAGAAGAGATTCGCCTCTTGCAAGAAAAAGAGGCACAGCTGCAAACCGACCGCAAACGGACTCCTGAACAGATTTTAGCCATTTATAGCTCTGGCCAAAATATCTTGGTTTCGGCTTCGGCAGGGTCTGGTAAGACCTTTGTGATGGTTGAGAGGATCATGGATCAGCTTAGCCGTGGTATTGGGATTGATCAGCTGTTTGTATCGACCTTTACGGTAAAAGCTGCTGGCGAACTCAAGGAACGGCTTCAAGCCAAGTTAACGGAAAAATTATCGGACCAGAACTTAAGTCCTGTTTTACGGGAGCACTTACTGCGTCAGCGACAACTCTTGCCTCACAGCGATATTGGCACTATGGATGCCTTTAACCAGAAGCTGCTTTCAAGAGAGGGCTACCGCCTGAGTGTCAGTCCTAATTTTCGGATTCTCTCCGACCCTAGTGAACTGCTCCAATTTCAGAAGGAGGTCTTTGCGCAAGTCTTTGAACGCTATAGTTCTGGTTCAGGAGAAGAGGACTTTTACAATCTGGTTACTAATTTCACGGGCCAAGCCAAGGATATCTCCGGTTTCCGTAGGGTAGTTTATGACCTGGCTGAGTTTATGGATGCCTTGCCCCAACCGCTGGAATGGTTAGAACTGGCGGTAAATCCTCAGGAAAGTCAGGATTTACGGCAAATCTCACGGGAGTTATATCCAAGCTTGGCGGCTGACTGTTGGACGGCTGCTGATCAAATCTACGACCTCACACAAGATCCGGATTATAAAATGTTCAAAAAGAATGGCAAGAAAACGGCTGCCTTTCTCAAACATGAACAGATGATGGAAGAATTGCGCGCCTTGGCTCAAGGTCTGGATTCGACACTATCATGGGCAGAACTGGAAGAGGAGCTTAGCCAGATTTTATCTCTCCTTCCCAAAACAGGGGTGATTACTGTGGCTGGGGTGAAATACGATTTTCTCAAGACCATTGTGGACCAAGTTCAAGGGCTGCAATCCCTACCCTTTATCTTGGAACAAGAAGCAAACGTCGTTGAGATACTTGATGCTCTTAAGCGCTTTGTGAGGGATTATTATCAGGCCCTCCACCAGGCTAAATTGGCCGAAAATGCCTTTACCTTTAGTGATGTCAGTCACCTAGTGCTGCAGCTTTTGCGGGAATTTCCAGATTTACGTGAGGAGTTAGTGGCGACCTATCATGAAATTATGATTGACGAGTACCAGGATACCAACTCCCTACAAGAGGAAGTGTTGGAACTCATCTCTAGTGGTCACAACCGTTTTATGGTGGGGGATATTAAACAGTCCATTTACCGTTTTCGCCAGGCTGAACCTGAAATTTTTAACCAGAAGTTTAAGTTGTACCAAGACAATCCTCAGGCTGGACAGTTGATTTTGCTCAAGGAGAACTTCCGGAGCCAAGAGTCTATTTTACAAGCGACCAATGGTCTTTTCAAACACCTGATGGACGAGGAAGTTGGGGAAATTGACTACAATCAGGTTCATTATTTGGTTGCCGGAAGTGCTGGTCAGAAGCAAGCGGATTTGCAAGCTCAAGCCCAGTGTTTGATCTTTGATCAAGAAAGCGAAGGCATTTTAAATGAAGGCCATGTCTTGCTTTCTCAGATTCAGGATCTTCACAATTCCGGTGTTCCTTATAAAGACATGTGTGTCTTGGTTGAAAGTCGAACCCGCAATAAGACCTTGGTGGACCTCTTCCAGCAATGGCAGATTCCCCACCTTGAGGATCAGGGTCAGGGTTCCTACCTCCAAGCCGTTGAGGTGATGGTCATGTTGGATACCTTGCGGACTCTGCACAATCCCTTGCAGGATTATGCCCTCTTGGCTCTCCTTAAATCGCCCATGTTCGGTTTTGATGAGGATCAATTGGCCCGCATAGCCTTGCAAGAGCAGGAAGTTTCTCTTTCCTTTTTTGAAAAAATGAAAAAAGCCCATGCAGGTACAGGGGCTGCGCCAGACTTAATGGAGACGGCCCTTCAGGAGAAAATCAGTCTTTTCTTGGAGTATCTGAATTTCTGGCGGGATTATGCGAAATTGCATAGTCTCTATGACTTGATTTGGAAAATTTACAATCAGCGACACTACTATGATTATGTTGGAGCTTTGCCGGATGGGGCCAAGCGGCAAGCCAATCTTTATTCCTTAGCCTTGCGGGCTCGGCAATTCGAGCAAGGTGGCTATAAGGGCTTAGCTCGCTTTATCGACCGCATTGAAAAAATCCTTGCGGCGGACAAGGACTTGGCGGATGTGGTCACGGAAGTGGACGAGGATGCAGTTCAAATCCTGACAATCCATAAGAGTAAGGGGTTGGAGTTCCCTTATGTCTTTATCTACAATTTAGACAAGGATTTTAATAGCGAGGATTCTAAGGGACGGATGCTCCTGAGTCGGGATTTGGGAATTGGGATTCAGTCTGTCAAGGTGCTGGAGACTCCCAATGATAAGCCCAACCATCTGCAATCCGTTCGTCTGTCTCTTCCTTCTTTGAATTATCAGCGAATTCGACAGGAGAAACGACGGCAGACTCTGTCAGAAGAAATGCGACTTTTATATGTAGCCATGACCCGGGCCGAGAAGCAACTCTTTTTGATTGGAAGAGGGAAGCGGAGTAAGTTGGAAGATGCTTACCCAGGAATCGGTCCAAGTCAGTTTTTAGCAGCCAATGACCGTCTGAGCTATAAGAATTTTCAAGATTGGGTCTTGGCGGTTGCGTCTGCCTTTCCTAGCTTTAAACAGGAAATGGCTGTAACCTTCCTAGGACAGGAGGATCTGAACTTACAAGAGCCACAAGAGACAGTTCCGACTCTACCCGTGGATCCGGATGACCTAACAGCCAACCGCCAGTCAGAGGATTTGACCCGTGCTTTGGAGATTATTGAGAATGTAGATCGTCTGAATAGTCTCTACCAGGCAGCTATCCAGTTACCAACCGTGCGAACTCCTAGTCAGGTTAAGGATCTTTATCAACCAGTCTTTGATCAAGAAGGTGTGGCTTATATGGAGCCGGCACAGGCTATGCCTCTGGACTTTCCTTTGCCAGAACTTGGTCGGAAGAAGTCAGCCATTAAAGCGAGTCAGATTGGGTCGAGCCTCCATGCCTTTATGCAAGGTTTAGATTTATCCCAAGGAAGAGTGGATCAAGAGGTTCTGGAGGAGCGTCTGGCTCAGATGAAATTGGAGCCAGCTTTGGCTAAGGCTTTGCCCTTGAATAAGGTTATGGACTTTTTCCAAACAGAACTGGGGCAACTCTTTTTAGCCAACCCTTCTCGACTCCACAGGGAAGCCCCTTTTGCCATGTTGCAGAAAGATCCAGCTAGTGGTGAGGAATTTGTAGTTCGGGGGATTTTAGATGGGTATCTCTTGTTTGAAGATGAAATTATTTTATTTGACTACAAAACAGACCGTTATCGGAATCCAGCTCGACTTGTCGATCGTTACCGTGGTCAGATGGCCTTGTATGCCCAAGCTCTGAAACAAGCTCATGGAATCAACAAGATTCAATCGTATCTGATTCTTTTGGGAGGAAAGGAGATTCAAGTGATTCCTATCGGGAATTCCTAGCAAGGTCTCCCCATTTTCTAGCATTTATGCTAAACTAGTAAGGAGGAGGTGGACCATGATAAAAATTTTTGGTCAAGTACGCTACCATTGGCAGCCCCAACTATCCATCCTGATTATCTATTGGTCACTCTCTTTAGTTCCTATTTTTTTGGGTTTGGCTTTGATGTATGAAAGTTCACGGATTCCAATGGTGGTTTTGTCGTCCTTTGTACTGTTTATGATTTTAATGGGCATTGGATTTCACCGGTATTTTACCATCTATGACTCAGGAACGTTACGGATTATCTCCGCTAACCCCTTCCATCCTTCTAGATTAGCTATTGACCAGATACAAAAAATAGAGGTGACCAAAACCTCTATTACCCTTTATTTATTTGGCCAAGAAAAAGGCTTGACCTATTATATGCGAAAATGGCCCAAGAAGTATTTTGTTAATGCCTTGGCGTTGAACCCTCATTTCAGGGGGGAGGTCGTTCTAACAGACCATCTCATCCACTTGGATTATTATGAGGTCTATTACCAGGACAAGGGTTAGTGTTCGATGGCCTTTGTTGGGCATTCTTTAATAGCCTGGATTAGGCCTGGGTCAGAGTCTAGATCTAGACTAAGTTCGTCTGTTTGGTAGAATTTAACGATACCATTGTCATGGTAGTCAAAAACATCGGAGTAAGTTTGGCAAAGGCCGCATGCGATGCAGCGTTCAGGTATAAGTGTAACTTTCATAGTTCTATTGTATAGAGAATAGGGCTAAAAAACAAGAAGAAGAGGTAGATTGTTTTGAGTAGAAAACGTAAAAGTGAAATTTCAGATGATAAACTCAATTCGTGGTTGGTGTGGGCAGTGTCTGCAACAGCAATTGTAGTCATTATTATTTCTGGAGTTTTGATTTTCCTATCCGTTGGCGGTAGCAATCAACAAGAAGCTGTACAAGGCTTCTATAGTTCTGAGGTATCTGCTGGCAACGCAGCTTCTTCAACAGAGACTACTGCTGAGTCAACGGATGAGGAAGCGGCTAGTGAAGATGAAGAGACTACAACTAGTTCCAGCCGTCGGAATACCACTGGAGGAGCGACCATTACTGTTCAAGCGGGTGAGGGAGAAGCAGCCATTGCGGCGCGTGCAGGAATTTCCATTGCGGAACTGGAAGCTTTGAACCCAGGAAATATGAGTACCGGATCTTGGTATGCTAATCCTGGTGATGAAGTACGAATTGAGTAGGAGTCATCATGCAAGCATTACAAATTGCCATTGACGGCCCAGCATCTAGTGGAAAAAGCACCGTTGCCAAACTTCTAGCCAAAAAACATGGCTATACGTATTTGGATACAGGAGCTATGTATCGGGCAGCAACCTATCTGGCCCTTCAGGAAGGACTGGATTTGGAAGATGCTGCTGGAATTGTAGCCGCCTTGGATGCTGCCCCAATCTCATTCGGACGCAATACGGGCGGCGAACAATGGGTCTATGTTGGAGATGTTGAGATCACAGATGCTATTCGCCAACCCGATGTTACTCAGGCTGTATCGACAGTCGCTGCCTTGCCGGAGGTTCGGGAAAAATTAGTCCAACAACAACAAGCTCTGGCCCAAGCGGGAGAGATTGTGATGGACGGTCGGGATATCGGAACCACCGTTTTACCGAATGCCCAAATCAAGATTTTCTTAGTCGCTTCTGTGGAGGAACGAGCAGAGCGCCGCTACAAAGAGAATTTGACCCGAGGCATCGAAACCGATCTGGAGGTCTTAAAGGCAGAGATTGCTGAAAGAGACTATAAAGACAGTCACCGGGAAGTTTCCCCCTTGAAACCGGCAGCAGATGCTATCCATTTTGATACCACAGGAGTATCCATTGATGGGGTTGTCGCTTTTGTTGAATCTAAAATTGAAAAAATAAAAAATAATACTTGACAGAGAGTTCTGATGTGGTACAATGGTTTACATGAGAAAAGCAGAAGTGAGAGCTTCTCGCCTTGCGACTAACGTTGTCTGGCTCTACGATTCAAGTCCTGTCAAGGATTCTATTCGTGTGAGTGGGTGTGCGTTAGCAGACCCACTCTTGTTTTTCTCGAAATAAAAAAAAGAGGTGAACACCATAGCAAAACAAGACTTATTCATCAATGATGAAATTCGTGTGCGTGAAGTTCGCTTGATTGGTCTTGAAGGGGAGCAGCTTGGAATCAAACCATTGAGTGAAGCTCAAGCCATCGCGGATGATGCCAATGTTGATTTGGTTCTTATCCAACCCCAAGCAAAACCACCGGTTGCTAAAATTATGGACTACGGTAAGTTCAAATTTGAGTACCAGAAAAAGCAAAAGGAACAACGGAAGAAACAAAGCGTTGTGACCGTCAAAGAAGTTCGTCTAAGTCCAACCATCGACAAAGGTGACTTCGAGACAAAACTTCGGAATGCACGCAAATTCCTTGAAAAGGGAAATAAAGTCAAAGTGTCCATTCGATTCAAAGGTCGGATGATCACCCACAAAGAAATTGGAGCTAAGGTTCTCGCTGATTTTGCTCAGGCAACACAAGATGTTTCCATTATCGAGCAAAGAGCGAAAATGGATGGACGTCAAATGTTCATGCAATTGGCACCAATTCCAGACAAAAAATAAAGTCTGATCATTAGAAAAGAGGAGAAATCATGCCAAAACAAAAAACACACCGCGCATCTGCTAAACGTTTCAAACGTACTGGTTCAGGCGGACTTAAACGCTTCCGTGCTTACACTTCACACCGTTTCCACGGAAAAACTAAAAAACAACGTCGTCACCTTCGCAAAGCTTCTATGGTTTCTGCAGGAGACTTCAAACGTATTAAATCAATGCTTACAGGTCTTAAATAAGACACACTCGTATAACTAGAATCTGGAGGAAAACTAAATGGCACGTGTTAAAGGTGGCGTTGTATCACGCAAACGTCGTAAACGTATTCTAAAACTCGCTAAGGGTTACTATGGAGCTAAACATATCTTGTTCCGCACAGCGAAAGAACAAGTGATGAACTCTTACTACTATGCATACCGTGACCGTCGTCAAAAGAAACGTGACTTCCGTAAACTATGGATTACACGTATCAATGCGGCAGCTCGTATGAACGGACTTTCATACTCACAAATGATGCATGGTTTGAAATTGGCTGAAATCGAAGTAAACCGTAAAATGCTTGCGGACCTTGCTGTGAACGATGCAGCAGCCTTCACAGCCTTGGCAGACGCTGCTAAAGCGAAACTAGGTAAATAAAAAGGTCCAGTGGACCTTTTTATCCCGAGCTTAAAAATTAGAGAGCGAGGAGGTCCAGTGGACCTTTTTATCCCGAGCTTAAAAATTAGAGAGCGAGGAGGTCCAGTGGACCTTTTTATCCCGAGCTTAAAAATTAGAGAGCGAGGAAGGTCCAGTGGAATAAGTCCTGCAAGAGTTGTGGGATTTAGCAATAGGATTAAGCGAACCTAGTTCGCTACAATTATTCGTCACTCAAAAATAAAAAATGACGTTAGAAGAAACCCTTTGGATTTATCCAAGGGTTTCTCTTGCAATCTTGGAGGAATCATGAAATTTGCAATGATCGGTGCTTCTAGTCGCATTGGCTTGGAAGCGATTGACTTAATTCTAAGTGAAACAGATTGGGATTTGAATCTTTTTCTACGGAATCAGGAAAAATTATCCCATGTGACGTTACCGAGTGACCGTGTGCATATCTTTGAAGGTAGTGCCGACAGTGTTGAGGATTTAGTACCGGCTCTGGAAGGAGTGGAATTTGTTTTCGCTAGCCTTGCAGGAGATATGGAAGCACATGCAAATGCCTTGGTTACTGCGATGAAAGAAGCAGGTGTGGCGCGCATGAGCTTTGTCACAACGCTTGGGATTCTTGATGAAGTGCCTGGTGATTTTGGGGCTTGGAACAATCAGGCAATTGGTGCTTATTTGCCACCTTATCAGGCTGCGGCAGAGATTATTGAGGCTTCAGACTTGGATTACACCATTTTCAGACCTGCTTGGTTGACCAACCAAGCGGAAGTGGACTACGAGGTAACCTTGCGGGATGAGCCCTTTAAAGGGACTGAGATTTCTCGCCGCAGTGTAGCTGCAGCTGCGCTTGATTTGGCAAAAAATCCTGAGAAATACAGCCGTCAAAATATTGGTCTAAACAAACCAGGAACTAATGGTCCTAAACCTGCCTTTATGTAATACTCATTGAAAATCAAATTTAACTGTTGTCAAGTCAGACAGTAGACTGTCTGCGGCTCACTTCCTAGTTTAAGATTGATTTTCATTGACTATAAGTTACGGGTGGCTATCCAACCATAAATCATGAAAACATCCCGTCAGTTCAACTGATAGGATGTTTTTTATGCATAGGACTGGTCTTTAACCATAGTTAAAAATACAGTAGGAAGACAGCCTCACTTTAACCACAATCCGCTAGCCGCAATTAAGCCTCTTCCCAGATTTTCTTCGAAAAAACCAACGCTGGAAATCTCTTTGTAGAGCGCTGCGACTGGTGGACTAAGAGTTTTTTGGTGCTGAATGTTTTCAACAGATAATTGCCGAAGAGATTCTGCTAATTCCATCAGAAATCGTTTTTCATCATTTTTTTCAGAAAATAGATTTTTAAAGTGCAGTAAAATGTTTCGTTCAGATTCAGTTATCTTCGGATCAAGGATGAGATTGTAGATTTGGTTGTGGATGTTTTCAAAGTTTATTTTCATTCTCTACCCTCTATATCCTGGAAGGTAATAGCCTTGTCCGAGTGATTTTGCCCAACCAGTTGTGATTGTATTGGTGGTTGCCTCAAAAATCCCTTTCGTGACTATATAATCCCATTTACCATTTGGATAGCGACAGGAATAACCATTTGCTCCTTCCATTATAAATTTACAAGTCCCAGAGTTTCCTCCAGATATATTTGTAAGCGTACGTGAATTGAGTTTTGTTAGCATAGATATAACCTCCATTAGATATAGTGAATCGAAAAGTGTCGATAGTAAGAGTGAGAGGATTGATTTAAATGTCAGAACAAAAGTGTAATTTTTTCTCTCTTAACTCTTCATTCGTAATCTTAAAGCTTTTCTAGAAAATCTTCAAGAAAAAACCAATTTTCAATTTCTTTATGTGATGCAGTAGAATCATTTGAATATTCCCTCTATCTATCGTACAATAGAGGTTGTGAAACTAGGAGAGAGGGTTCGGTTTGTGAAGAAGATTAGTCCGAAAAATTGGTTGTTGTTTGTGATATTTTTGGGAATGCTAGTGGCGGCTTTATTGCTGTTGCCGATGGTTCCCGAACAGTTTGATCGCTGGCAGGCCAGTTCCAAGATTGAGCAACTCAAGCAGGAGAATGCGGCCCTGGCCAAGGAATCCAAGAGTGCCAAGCAATACGGTCGGATTGGTCAAGCCGAGGTGGTGGCTTACTATCCTAGTAATTTGGAAGCCAGTACCAACCAGCAAATTCAGGACCTGATCTTAGCTGATACGCAGACCTTGAATCCTGAAGGGGAAGACAAGGATTTGAATGCCTTAATTTTTTATTTAGTGGATAAAGAAGAAGGGGCTTTTGCCAATACCCAGCAGGTTAAGCTGGTGAAAAAGGAGTATCCTGTTTCCCCAACCTATGTAGGAACTGAGAAAGAGACAACTCTCGCTTCTTACTACTATACAGATGAAGGGGAACAGCTTCGCTTGGATCAGCTCTTTCAGGATCCGGAAGCAGCCCACTCCAAAATGCTGGATATGATGAAGGCCAACCTTTTATCTCAGAATTTAAATGCCAATCGTGTGGCAGAAGTGATCGAGAGTTTGCAATACACAGACTTAGCAGATTGGGATTTCTACTATGATAAAAAGAGCTTCTGGATTCAACTCCCTCAAGCAGTCGGAGAGGTCAAGCAAGTCGCGGTGCCTTTAACCATTTTGTTTGATGTCATCAATCCAGACTTGCTCAAAGGAGCGGATGCAGAGTCCTACCAGGCTTACATGGCTCCTTCGACCAAGAAGGTCATCGCTCTCACTTTTGATGATGGTCCAGATACCCAGCTAACACCGAAGCTGCTAGATATTTTAGACAAGGAAAAAGTTCCTGCAACCTTCTTTGTTTTAGGACGGAATGTGGCAGGCAATGAAACGATTCTGCGCCGCATGAATAAACAAGGGTCAGAAGTGGCCAACCATACCTTCAACCATCCGAATCTACAGCTCATGACAACTGATGGAGCCTTGGCTGAGATTCGCGAGACGCAAAGTGAAATCAAGAGGGCGACTGGTATTGATTCTAAACTCTTCCGTCCGCCGTTCGGAAATTATACAGCTCAGACTCAACTGTATGCAGGTTTACCAACGATTTTGTGGTCGGTCGATACCTTAGATTGGCAGAATCACAATCCAGAAATAATTCTAGACCAAGTGAAGACCTATGCACGACCTGGTGGTATTGTCCTTATGCACGATATCCACAAAGAGACGATTGATGCTGTACCGGCAGTTATTGACTACCTCAAGGAAGAAGGCTACGAGTTTGTGACCGTGACAGAATTACTCAAAACCAAGGGAATTGATCCACAAGGAATTTACTATGACCGTGATGGTCTGATTGAATAACATACTCCGTTAGGTTATCTTTTATTACTGTGTTAGCTCGTCTTGCCATACTTGAGGATTGTCTACAACTCGCTGCCTTGTACAAAATGCAAACTAGAAGACTAACAAAAAGCAAGGATTGATTCCTTGCTTTTTGTTATAGCCCTAAAACTTCAGGGTTAGCCGCAGCCAATTCACGGTAAAAGGCTGCACGGGTTGTGTAAATATAAGGGGATAGCCAGAGGCTACCGATTCCAAAAGTTAGGATGGAAAGGAGAACCCAGCCAATAAAACTAAGGTCTAATAGAAAGAGGTCTAGTTTATGGCCATCCATCAGAATCCGTGATTTGGTGATGGCTTCAGTTGGTTCGATGTCTTTACCTTGGGCGACCAAATCTTCAATAATATAGTTGGTCATGGAATAGGAATAGGACTTAATCAAACCTGGTAGGATTAATAAGAGGGTCCAACAGAATAAGAAAATAGACCCCAAATTATTCATACCTAACTTAAAAACCTTCCAGAAACCGTATTGATCACAGGGTTTCTGGAAGGTTCTGCTTTTCACCCATTGGGTGAAACATTCAACTAGACAAAAAAGGATTTCCCCTTTATGATATAAGTGCATAGAACAACAAAAAGAAAGGAAATCCACATGTTCAGTCTATCAAATAATAATGCTAAAAACAAGAATTTTTCTTTTGAGGGAGGAAATCTTACGAATTATGGCGGACTGATTCTCTTTAAAGAATTGTTTGAGGTCTTGAAGCTGGCTGAGTTAATTTCCAAATATTTAGTCACTAATGATCAACGCCATTCCCCTCTTTACTCAGACACAATGATTGTTATCCAACTCATTTTTCAAATTCTAGCGGGTCATGATACAGACTATGCCTGTCAAGAATTGAAAGATGATGCTTATTTCCATCAGCTACTAGAGTCGAAACAAGTAGCCTCTCAATCAACCCTGTCGCGTTTCTTTTCACGTGCAACAGAAGAAACTGTTGAGGCTTTAAGACAGCTTAATTTTGAACTAATCCAACTCTTTTTACAATTTCATCAGTTGGATAATCTTATCATAGATGTCGATTCAACTCATTTTACAACTTATGGGAAGCAAGAAGGTTCGGATTACAATGCCCATTACCGTGCTACAGGCTACCATCCTCTCTATGCTTTTGAAAGTCAAACGGGCTATTGTTTCAATG